>JALVUT010000114.1 GCA_027035445.1 Thermococcus sp. | reverse complement strand
ATTAGAAAAGGAAAATAGAGGAAAATCCGTTTAACCATCATGTCTTCAATGCTCACCGTGTAGTTGCCACTCGAATTGGAATAGAAGCCAAGGAAGTCCTGAGGGTACTCAAGGATAGAGGAACCCAAAGTAACTTTTCTCCAGTGAAATGGGAGGCTAGAGAAGCTTGAAAAGTTTAAAGGAACCATCTCGGATGATTTTAAACAGGCAGGGTTAAAGGTCACGTTCTCAACACTCCCATTCCAAGTGTGAAGAAGGAGTTTCCAGAGACCCCCTTTAAAGGTAACGTTTGGATCTTCAGGGTATTCTCCGAGGAAGTAGAAATCGTCCTCAGAAACGTAGAAGATGTCCGTTGAGACCATATCGGGCACGAGCGTGCAGTTAAAAACATTTCCGGGACACATACCCGGACTCAAAATTTCGTTAGTGACCACGAGGATGACACCGTTGTCACCTAGATAATCCTCGGAAACCTGGACACCGTGGATTGAAAACGCCGAAACATAAGACAGGGAAAACGACAAAACCAGCAACATCAATACTGAGGTCTTCATGGTCATAGTATGTCACCCAATTATATGTACTTCCATCCGTAGTTCTCCATGCAGTGTTGATTGAGCTTATTCAAGACCTCGAATCGACTCATAGTCAGACCCATTCCAAGTAACCCACCACAAACCAAATCTCAACATAAAGAATCACCAACCTTAGATAGTTACCCAATGTATAAAAACATTTCCGTTAAATAAACAGGTTCAAAACAAACAAAAAGTTCCGAAACAATCGAATCTAAGGGGGAGTAACCAATTACAACAGCCCAAATCACAACCGCGTAACTTAAAACTCAAAACTCAAAGAGCGTAAGGATGCCAGTTAGTAGAGAGGTGATAAAATGGTCGAGCTAGTTGTCCTCGGTCACGTTTCGATAGATACAATAGTCTTTCCCGACGGAAGAAAAATAGACATGCCGGGAGGAGCAGCCGCGGCCGTCGCCACTTCCGCTGCGCTGGCGGGGGCAAAGGTCGGCCTCGTGACGAAAATCGGCAAAGACTTTCCAAGGGGGTGGCTTGAAAGGCTCTCAAAATATGTTGACATCAGGGGTGTTCAAATCCTCCCCGGGAAGACAATTCACATCTGGGTGATTTACAGGGAGGACGGAAGCGTTGATTCGCCGGTGGAGATGGGTGTTGCCGAGGGGATGGGTGAAACGCCGATTCCTGAAGAGTATCTAAAGGCGAAACTATTCCACATAGCGCCCATCCCACCGGAAGAGCAGCTCAAGATGGTGGAAAGGCTCGAGGGGAGGAGGATAAGCCTCGACTTCAATCCAACGTACATGGGGGAGTACCTGAAGAAGAGGGAGCTTATGAGGGAACTAATATCGAGGGCGGAGGTGCTCTTCCCCAACGAGAGGGAGGCTCTCGCAATAACTAAAGCGGGAACGGTTGAGGGGGCCGCGGAGACCCTCCACGAATGGGGGGCGAGGTTCATCGTGATAACCCGCGGCGAGAGGGGAGTTCTGGTTTACGATGGATCTTCCAGATACTTCCCAGCACCCATGATGGAACCGGGAAAAACTGTGGATCCAACGGGGGCGGGTGATGCCTTTGCCGGGGGTTTTCTGGCGGGATGCTCGGGGGGCCTGAACTTGGGAGCGAGCGTAAGGCTCGGCCTAAAACGTGCAATGGAAGTTCTGAAAAAAGAGGGGAGTTGGAGTATCAGTGTTTAATTACCACGTAGAGGAGGACGTAGACAGACACAATGAAAATGGCCGCGATGCCCGTGTTGCTTAGACTCGGCAGAAAAGTGGAAGTCATCAGGGCCGTGTAGTAGAGCGGGATCGCGAGCAGAACGGAGGCAAAAAGGACGACGTAGTGCCCCAATGGCGCCTTCCTCCTGGCCAGGTGTAAGCTCTCAACGTAGATTATGGATAGGGAAAGGGTCAGCAGGCCGTAGACACCCGGGACTGAACGGTAGACGAGGAGGGTACCGAGGAGGGCCAGAAAAACATATCCCATCGATCCCCAGAGAAAGGAGAGGAAGGCAGCGGAAAACAGGATGGCTAACTCTAGGGTGGAAAACGTTGGGGAGAACATCATGACCGTAAGGAGCAGTAGGGAGAGGGAGAACAGTTTCCTGATCATTTCCCCATCGCCTCCGCTATAGCTGCTTTCAGGGTTTTCTCAACGTCCCAGTCCACTATAACACCGTACCCTGTGAGGCTCTTGAGAAGGGCCTTTCTCTTGGCTTGGATCAGCCTCATTGCGAGCTCTTCTTCCCTGTTTTTCGGCTTGTAAATGCTGTTGGGGTTGGGACTTATCACAACAACGCGGTAGCCGTATTCGGTGAGTATTTTGAGAGCCCTCCTGCTCTCGTCTGTGAGAAGAGCCGAGAAGTAGAGAACCTGGGCCCCGGGGGGGAAAGCCGCCTTCACGAGGTGCTCAACTTGGTAGGCTATCAGGTTGGTCCTGCCGGGCTTTGCTGTGCTCAGAAAGTCTATACACTTAAAGAAGTGCCTCTTCCCATAGTCAACCCTAACCCAGAGGGGTACCTCCTCGGCGAGCAGGAGCCCAAAGCCCGTACCATCGTTCAGGGCGTTGAGCATGAGGGATGCAACCGCGCGGATCAGGTAGTCAAAGATGGGGCCATTGGAGGAGCTCGCATCGACCACGAAAATGACGTTGACCTTCCTCTCACTCTCGAACTCGTTTGCCATGATCCTGCCGGTTCTCGCGGTTGCCTTCCAGTTAATTATTTTAAGGGGGTCCCCCGGCTGGTACTCCCTCACCGCGTGGAACTCCAGCCCCTCCCCGATCAGGGGGGAAGGAAGGGGCCCCACTGTTATCTTCGTTCCTCGCGTTGAGTAGGGGGTCTGGGCTTCATAGAGAATCGGGACTCCCACCAGTTCGGTGAAGACATCCACGAGCGTATCGGCTGAGAAAAAGCCAAATGGATCATGGTAAGCAACACGAACTTTCTCGAAGGTGTGTACACCCCTTCTCACCCTCACCCGGTACCTAAAAATCCCCTCCTCCCCGGCATTAAGGGAGAAAACCCCAGTCGGGTTTCCGGAAACAACATCTAATCCGGGTGGGACAACGTCCTCCACTCTGATGTGGTCTACCCTGAACTCCGGCCTAACGTGAACCTCGACCTCGATTTCATCCCCCTCAAGGAAGTGAGTATGGGGGACGACACGCCACACCCTAACTTCCCCCGAAGGCTTGAAGAGGAGGTAGGAGATCGATAGAAGCATTATGTAGGGGAGCATCAGATAAACAAAGTCCCAGCGAAGCAGGAGAAAGGAAACAACCGGAATTAACCAGACAGCAATAAGCAGCAGAGCTAGCTTTGGGGTGGGTGAAATCCCCTCCGGTGGCTGTGCCTCGCCCTCGGCGGTCTGGAAGTGGGAGGGCTGATAGGTAAAGCCCTGAAAGCTCTGCATGATAAACCCTCACCCGAATTTGGGAACGGGAACCTTCTCAAGGAGTTTCTCCATAACACTCTCCTGTGAGACGTGCGTGTACCAGAGCTCGCGTTTGAGGATCAGCCTATGGCTCAGGGCTGGAACCGCAACCGCCTTTACATCATCGGGGATGACGTAGTCCCTTCCCTCTACCGTCGCATAGGCCCTTGCCAGCTTCATTAGGGCCAGGCTCCCCCGCGGTGAGGCGCCTATTTCAAGGTTTCTCCTATCCCTGCGGGTTGCGGTGACAACATCAACTATGTAGTCTAGGATAGGATCGCTCACGTAAACATCCTCCACGGCCCTCTGCATCTCAAGAACCTCCTCCGGTGTTACAACGGGGGTTATCTCAACCTCCTCGCGCTTGCGCTCCATTCTCCTCATGAGAATCTCTTTCTCCTCACCCCTGCTGGGATAGCCAATCCGAAGCCGAACCAGGAACCTGTCGAGCTGGGCCTCTGGTAGCGGGTAGGTTCCCTCTTGCTCTATTGGGTTCTGGGTGGCTATGACCACAAACGGTTTTGGAAGCCCATATGTAACCCCCTCAACCGTGACCTGTCCCTCCTGCATGGCCTCCAGAAGGGCTGACTGCGTCTTCGGAGGTGAACGGTTGATTTCGTCCGCCAGGAGAATGTTCGTGAACACCGGCCCCCTCTTGAACTCAAATTCCAGGGTTTTCTGGTTGAAAACACTGACACCGAGGATATCACTCGGGAGCAGGTCCGGCGTGAACTGAACGCGCCTGAAGCCCAGACCAAGCGCCCCCGCGAAGCTCTTGGCCATCAGCGTCTTGGCAAGTCCTGGTAAATCTTCAAGCAAAACATGACCGTTGGCCAAAATCGCGGTGAGTAACATCTTAAGAACGTTTTCCTTCCCAACTATTGCCTTCCCAACCTCATCAAGCACGAGATTGGCCTTCCTGTGAACATCCTCAATCTTCATTCAACTCATCCTCCAGGAGTTTTAGAGCCCCCTTAAGACCTTCATATGTATTCGGGGACGAATAGAAGAATTTCAAAGCCGGGGGTGGGTTCGAGCGAAGCTCGCGGTAGCTCTTTCCGGTGAGGATGTGATACACCTCAAGCAGGTCTTCCTCAACCAGGTCCTTTCCACCACCTTTTTTGGCACGTTTGACCGTTAGCAGAGCCCTCTCAAAGTCGGGCCTCTTCCTGCCGGTGTACTCCTCCGGCTTTGAGAGGTAGTTGATCCTGACGTCTGCACCCACAAGGATTACACCAAGGACAACGGCGAGGGCCAGGACAACGATCCAGCGGATGTAGTACTCCCCGGGAGCAACCGAGAGAAACAGCAAAAGAAGCACGAGGAAAATCCTGCCCCCGTGATACTTAGTCTTCTTTGAGGAATTCATATGCCTTCCCCCTCAGGCGATTGTAAACTTCAAGTGCCTTTCTGGCGTCTCCCCAGGTCAGTCTCCCGGGGGCGTACTTGGCCTTTTCGAAAAGCCTTGTCAGCTCGACGAAGGCCTCGTGCATGTACCTTACGTGCTCTGCATGTTCCCAGTGAGTCCAGCTTTCTCTGTAGGGTATTCCAAGCCCCTCAAGCCACAGAACCGCGTTCTTGTATATCCCGACCACGGCTTCTTTCGGATCGGAGAACCGATCAAGGCCGAGGTCGTCGAGCTTCCTGTCGAAGTCCATCGCCAGATGAACCTTACGCCTCTGTCTTCTCTCCTCCATGCCAAGACGATAGTAATAGAAGCCAAGGTAAATGAAGGCAACCAGGATCGGGGAGAGGAAGATGAGCCAGAGGTGGGTGAAGACCTGACGGTTCGAGAGGCTGATGTTGGATGTCCCGTTGGCCGTTGCGAGAGGCCCAACATTTGGGATGGTGCAGTTGAGGGCAGTGCCGTTGGTCACCATACAGGTTGAGTTGAGCGGGGCGTTCGGTCCTCGTCTGCCGACCCCCACCCCCTGCCCCGTAAGGTGAAAGAGCAGGCTCATAACAAGGCTGAGGAAGACTATCGACAATAAGTAGGCCTTTAAACTGCCCGGACCTTTTCCCCTGAACCCTCCCTTTGTGCCCACAGTATCCCTGAAGTAGAAGAACAGGACGATGAGCATGATTAACCCTGCAAGAACGCCAGCGACCATTATTGCAGTCGTCCAGTTTGTTATGATCTCCATGTCTATCTGGCGGGGGTTCTTCACGTGATACGTTGAAGAGGAGTGGCTGTTCAGGATCAGTGCGAGGAGGAGTATCACCACACCCATCAGAGCGATGAACCGGACTCTGGTAGACATCTCTGGCCACGAGCCGGGGTGGAGCAAAGACATATAAAAGGTTTATGGGAGCGTAAATCGGGTGAGAACATGGAGAGGCTTCCAAGGCTTTACGTTGAGTGTGACATGGGTGAGTGCACCGATGGAGATCTCATGCAGGAGGAGTGCGTGGTAATCCAGGGCAACTTGGAGGTCTGGTTAAAGCGTGGCGATCCCCTACCCGGGTTTATAGAAACAGAAAAAGCAACCTTTCTAAAAAAAGAGATCTATGACAGGTTTTACTTCTACGTGGACAGAGTTGGACAGAGGATGACCGTGGATTCCATAATAGTCCTCCCGGACGGCAGAACGAGGATATACCTGAAAAAGGGTGATAAGTTACTTCTTCTTCCTGTGGAAGGCTACACAAAGACGCTGATATCAAACGTCGGCAACAGGGTAAGGAGGGGAGACGCCTTCGCCGCAGTGACCACAAAAAAGGGCAAGATACACTACCTGAAGCCCCCGAAAGCCGGCACTGTCCTATTTATCGACGAGGTGAGTCTCAGGCCTCACTACGTTTATTATATCCTGCCAGAGGAATAAATCATTCCTCCATTCCCCTCATCATCGCCTCTATGCTGGACTTGAGGGCGAGCTTTATCCCGCTTACGGGGTCCATACCCTTGAGAGTCCTCGTGTTGTTTGGGCTGGTTATTATAAGGGACCACTTGAAGATGCCTTCTTTAAGAGGCCTGCTCTGGAACATGGCGATGAACCTCCGGTCGTTAGTGGACACCTCGACTATCTCAACGTCGGTGTCACCGAGCTTGGTAGTGTACACATCCCTAACCACGAGGTTCTCATACCCCTCCCGAAGCATCTCACCTAGGTAGCCCAATATAAACACCGGTACATGAATGGGTGATGTTTCTTATACGTCTTCTGGTTCACATAAATGGGTATCGTTAACCAAAAACGTTATAAGGGTTCACGGCTAGCCTGGGCGACAGATCTTTTGAGTTGGTGGAGAAGATGAAGGTTGAGGCTGGAGATTTTGTGATGTTCAACTACGTGGGCAGGTTTGAAAACGGAGAGATCTTTGACACAAGTTACGGGGATATCGCCAGGGAAAATGGGATATACGTTGAAGACAGAAAATACGAGCCCCTCGGAGTGAACGTGGGTGCCGGAGAGATCATCCCCGGTCTGGACGAAGCCCTCGTGGGCATGGAGGTCGGTGAAAAGAAGACCGTAACCGTCCCACCAGAGAAGGCCTACGGCATGCCCAATCCCGAGCTCGTCGTGGACGTTCCCCTTTCACAGTTCTCGGATGTGGGCGTTGAGCCCGTGGGGGGTATGTACGTCATGACGGACTCGGGGATAGCTAAGATCACCTCGGTAGAAGGGGACAATGTTAAGCTGGACTTTAACCATCCCCTAGCCGGAAAAGTTCTGATATTCGAGGTGGAGGTAACCGACGTCCGGAGAGGAAGGGATGGTGAAGGGGAATAGTCACATAGAGAGCTTTATGGAGGTTGCCCCTTCGAATATTATAACCCCCATCACAAGCATCAGCAGGCCGTACTTGAAGCCCGAGGAGTATTTCCCTTCCCTTATCACTCCTATCCCAAGGCCCGAGATTATCGCCTGGATAACAACAAAGACCAGCAATACACGCTTTATCATCGGGACGGGAATGGATATCGTCCCTATCCCGGCGCCCATAGAGCCCATCACCTGGGTCACGACCCCGAGTATAAGGGGACCGATGAAACCGCTTATGATTATGAAGAACATGACCTGCATGCCCGTCGATGCCTTCCTCTCCTGCTTTATCCTGAGTACCTCCCTGACGTCATTACCAACGTAGACGAGGACATCCCCCATCGGTGCACCCCTCTCCAGGGCCTCGATTATTATCATTAAAGACCTATAAATAACGGAGGATCTCCTGTTCCTGAGTGCAAATGCCTTCAGGGCATCGACCGTCGGGCGTCCCTTCTTTATCTCAGCCACAGTTCTCCTGAATTCATCGGTTAACGCCCCAAAGTTCGCGGTAGTGAGCTCTTCAAGGGCCTCCGAAAACGATATACCTGCCCTAAGGGAGCTGGCTAGGTAGAAAAACGCATCCGGAAGCATCCTCTCCATTTCATCAACACGCTTTGTAACCCTCCAGTAGGGGTATACGAACGCCACTCCAGCGAACACCACCATAAAGGCCACAACCCCGTAAAGGATGTTGAACAACGCAACAGCGGCCCCGAATATAACCCCTATGAGCAAGGAGATAACGAGGAACTCCACCGCCATAAAGTTCAGGTTGGCTGAGTACACAAAGAGCTCATAACGCTTAAGCCACCTACCTGGAATCAGCCACTCAGTAAGAGAGATCAGTGTGGAGGATAGTTTTCTCGCCATGACCGTTCACCTCGGCTCTCCCTTCTTTATCATGTTAACGATTATAAGTGATATCATGGGAAACACAAGGAGCAACACAACGGCAAGGGTTTCGGGTGGCATTATGAGGGAGTGGGCCATCATCGAACCGGCGAGAATTCCGACGACGAACATGGTGGGCATGACGATGGTCATGAACATATAAACAAAGGCCACACCATTTACCCTCTGAACGTACTCCATCAGTTTCATCCTGTACTCAAAGGAAAAGTCCTCGGCAAGCTTGTAGAGTATGTCCGCCAGGTTTCCACCAAATTTAACCGCCCTGAGGATCTGCTTGATAACCCTGCTGATGCTGTCGGATGCCATCTTCTCGTCGAACTTCGTGAGCGCATCCTCAAAAGAGGATCCCGTACGCATGTCCCTTATAACGAGGTCAAACTCCTCGGAGATTGCACCGTAGTCCGCCTTGGCCACGGACAGGAGTGCTTCGGAGATGCCTACACCGGCACTGAGGAGGGAAGCCATGTGCCTCAGGGCGTAGGGCATGGCCCTCTCAACATCCGCAACCCGACGCCTCCAGACCATCTTCGGGTACTCCCTCAGATAAAAGAACACCCCAACAAACCCCAGAAAGCCAATTAGGAGGGATGTGGTTACCGGCAGGTAAAAGAGATATGCTATGAGCACAGAGAACAGTCCCGCAAAGAGACTCACCCCCAACATCATGGCAACATACCTGTCCTTGGGTGTCTTTATGTTCGCCCGGAAGAGATCCTCATCCAGCCCCTTAAGGGAGTTCGTCAACGCCTCAACGGGCCCCCGGAAGTAATGAAGCATTGCATCCCCAAGCCTCTCCGAGAAAGGCTTCCCCATTTCCTCTTTTCTCCACTCAAGGAACTCCTCAATTTCTTCCTCCCTGGAGGGGGCTTCCTCTTCTTCCGTTACTTCCCTCTGTAACGCCTTAAGGGCCCTTAACCTTTCCTGAACAGTCTTTCCCTGAGGAAGCCTCCTAACCGGCTTTTCAGCGACCTCCGCGGTTTTACCACCGAGTCTTTCCAGGAACGTCAGGAACCCATCGATGACCCCCATAGTAATCACCCTCAGGTTATACTCTTAATCTGTTTGCTGGTCTCAACGCTACCTTCGCTCTCTATTTTCTTCAGCAGAGTCTCCTCATCTATGTAGAACATGCGGAGATAGTGACCGACCTCCTCGATGCTTCTGATCCCCCTCTCAATCATCCAGTCCAGGATGATCCTTCTCTTCTCTTTCTCCAGATCGAGTTCGGTAACGCTCATCCCTGTGTGGTGGGAAAGGTCGTTTATAACCCTGCTGGGGACCCCGGTGGGAAGCAGTTCATCCTTGGCCGGATCGTACTTGTAGAGTTTGTTGAGCTGTACGCTCTCCCCCTCCATTCCGGAGACTTCCGCTATCTCGGTGATCCTTCTGATGGTCCCCTTCTTTCTGCTGTGAAACCTCACCTGCATTATGATTATGTCAAGGGCCGGTATCATTATCCTGGGGACGTTCATGGGGGGGCTCTCGAGACGGACAATCGTCTCGCGGGCACTATTCGAGTGGACCGTGCTCATACAACCGTCGTGCCCCGTGTTCATTGCGGTAAACATCGTCCTTGCCTCAGGGCCACGAACCTCACCGACAATGATCCTGTCCGGACGCATACGGAGGGTGTTCTTGACGAGGTCATCCATCGTGACCTCACCCCTGCCCTCAATGTTCGGGGGCCTGGTTTCAAGCCGCACCCAGTGCTCAACGGGTAGCTGAAGCTCTGCGGTATCCTCTATCGAGATAACACGTTCGCTTGGCGGGATGAACATGGCCAGTGAATTCAGGGTCGTGGTTTTGCCGGAGCTTGTTCCACCGGCAACGAGAATGTTGGCGGGTTTAACACCGAGCCCATCAACGAATAGCCAGAGGAGAGCGGCTATCTCAGTGTTCATGGTACCGTATTTTATCAGGTCGATGATGGTCAGGGGGTCTTTTTTGAATTTACGAATCGTTAGGGTTGGTCCGTCCAAGCTGATGGGGGGGATGGTCGCGTTGACACGGCTTCCATCGGGAAGGCGGGCATCAAGAAGGGGACTCTGCTGGTCTATACGCCTCCCAACTTGCCTTGCAATGCGCTCAATAATGTTGAGAACCTCTCTATCCTCCTGAAAGGTAACGTTGGTCTTGCACATGTTAAACCGTCTGTGCCATACGTAGACGGGTCTGCGGCTCCCTATAACCATTATCTCCTCAAGGTTATCATCACGGACGAAGGAGTCCAGCTTTCCGTAGCCTATCATCCCCTGAACTATGATCTCGGAGAGCACCTCAATCCTTCCCTCGGAAAAGGTAGGAGCCGCTTCTTTTATGAGCCGTCTGACTGCATTCATGAACACGCGCCGGCGCTCTTCGGGGTCGGGAATCGACGTCGGGTCGATGTGGATCTCCGTTATAGCCCTGTCCCGGATCATGTTCAGCAGGTCCTGCTCCTCCCTTGTTAACCTCGGAAGACGGATCTCGTAGATGGGGATTGGCTCCCCCTTAACCCTTAGAATTCTAACGTTACCGTAAGCGTCCAGAACCTTGGCACGACCAGCGTAGGCGCTCTCCCGCGGAGAAGAGGCAGATCCAAGGATGTCCTGAATGGATGAAGGAGTTCTGGGGAGAGCTGGAGACTTTGTCTTTTGGGTCTCTTCCTTAACCAGTATCTCGTTGAGAACCTCGGCTCCCGTCGGTCTCTGTTTTATGGCCTCCTCGGGGGTGGGCCTGCTCAGGATCTCTGCCAGATCCGTTCCCCCCTTCTCGGCCAAGAAAGGAATCGGGATCTCCTCTTTTTTAGCTTTGGAGGGCTCTCTCTTTTCATCACCACTCAGGATATCCTCCAGAGATGATCCACCCCCTGATAACGGAAGCTCTGTGGCTTTTTCCTTTTCCGCCGGAGACTTCTCTGTTCCTTTTTTAAGGACGTTCTCGAGGAGACCATCCTCTTCGTTCAGGATTTCATCTATCCAGGAGGGGGCTCCCTTCTTCTTTTTCTCCTCCATCACCAGCTCTCACCGCCCCTCAGTCGTCCAGCTGATATGATACGTTATCTCAACCTCCTTCCCCATCAGGATTATCCACACCGGAAAATCAAACTTCGGCTCCGCAGGGGGCTTCGGAATGACAGGCTCGACACTCTGTCCTGTTATCAGTGTGTTTGTGAGCTGGAACATGTTAGAAACATGGGGCATGCTCGGGGGTTCAGGTTGTGTGGGTGCTTCAACGCCCATGTACCTCCATATGAACCTGTGAACGTAGTCGCTGTACATCATCGTGTAATTCGGGGTAAAATCCGTGATGTTGGCCCCCTTGAATATCACCGGGATAGCCACCGCAAAGAAGGTCCTGAACTCCCCATTCTGGGAGGGGACATTGGTAATGGTGAAATGCACCACACCATTGTATTTGAGTATCCTGATGTTCCCGTCACGGAGAGGGAAGAGGCTCTGCATGTACACGATTTTCGGGGCGTTGAGGAGCTCGGGATAGACCACCCCGCAGATCATTGTTCCAATATCATCCTCGGACAGGATATGGCCCCCGGTTAGGGTTCCGTTTGTATAGCTCAAATCGGACAACTGATCCTGCCCACCACAGGCATCCTGGTAATTCTCCATTGGGATCGGATAGGAGTAGTTCTGGTTTATGATGAAGGTAACGACAACGGCTTCATACGGGTATATCCAGAAGCCCACACGGTAGTTGAGGGTGTTCCTGGCGAGCGATGCGGGAAGGACATGAACCGGCTGGGTGCCGTTCAGGTAGGCCGTCATACTCTCGGAGCCACTGAGTCGGTTAACCCTGAAGTCATATCTTGGGTTGACTATTATAAACTTCGGGAACGGGGCCGTGTTCAGGAGTGTGACGTTGACCTCCATCGAGACTGTCCCTAAAAGGCCTATATTGTTGTACGGGTAACCGTAGCTCGTGCTTCCGGGCAGTGTATAGGTCGTTGCACCCACCAGAGATGAGGCTAATAAAAGTACAAAGAGTGACACTGCAACCTTCCTCATTCTTCACCACCTCAGCCCGTAACCTTGGCCAGGTAGAGATACTGCTGATAGCTCAGTATATCGGGTACGAATATAGACGGAACCTTTAGTATGACGAGGAATCGGGCGTTGGGATCCACCACAAGCAGTCCAGATTCCTTTTCAAGGTTTATAACTTTCCAACCGTAGTTCTTCAGCTGCTGTTCTACATTGGCCCCGTTCTGGAGCTTACCCGCTGCCAGCGCTTTTAAAATCTGCGTAAGATCGGTGCTGTAACTGTAGACCGCGGAGATACTCTGGGTAGCACCCTGGGAGTTTGAGTAGGTGTCGGATGATCTCTGGCCGCTGGTTACGCTCGTTCCACCGGGCTGGTACATGGCAGACTGCTCGCGTGAGTACTGGCTGGAAGAGCTACTACTGGAAGTGCTACTCTGGCTCTGAGCCTCATGCACGTTTATGAGACCCGCCTGTGTGGGCAGAAGCACCAGCTCCACGTATCCCTGATTGACTATCTCCTGAAACTTTGAACTGCTTGAGTTCTTGGCGAATATCACAACCTGGTCTCCCGGTGACAGGAACGCCCCGTTGATCCTGTCCCTGGAAAGAATGAGGGCTATATCAACGTACTCAACCTTCCGAACGGAGTAGTGAATCAGCTGCCTGTAATCGGAGATGCCCGCCAGGTACGCCTTGGCCTCTGTCTTCGGGAGAACTTTCTTGGTTCCATCTGGCATCACAAGTACAACGTCCTGGGTAGGAACCATGTTGATCTGGTAGTCATAGTAATCCCTCCAGAGCTTGAGAAGGTAAGGATCGGCGTTTATTTGGGCAATCTGCGCAGTGCTGCTTGCATTGTTAACGCTCTCCTCCAGGCTCTTCAGGGAGTCCACGACCTCAGCCCTGATGCTGTCGGGTAACGGCTGAGCCAGTAACGGCTGGAATTCAAGGATCAGATTCTGTATCTTTTCCCTCTTGGTCGCATTGAGCTGTTCCTCGAACTTCATGCGCTCCTGCTCTTGGATGTATGCCTTATATTTCTGGTATGCGCTGGCGTATGCAGCCTTGACGTTAACGGCCCTGACTTGACTGACGGAGCTTGCGGCAGAGATCTCACTCAAAAGTTTGCTTTTAGTATTTTTCAGGAGGGTCTGTCCGTATGTGGTGTTCATGTGAAGGGAGTACGCTTTGTAGTACTGATTCACCTCCGCTATCTTGGAGTTCTTGGCCTCTTGGAGCTGACTGGCAGCATGACTCTGGAAGTACATAAGGGCACCAACGGCGACAAGAACTATCACGGTAATTAAAACACCCGCCCCGATAAGGATTTTCTTTCTGCGTTCTTTATCCCTTATACTCCCTATTCCACGGGGCTTCCTCGGGGGCTTTCTTAAGGTGGCCTTGGGGGGCTTTGAAACTGGCTGCGATTCGGCTTCAGTACTGGCTTTACCAAGCTCTCTTAAACGGCGGATCTTCGCCTCAATATCCTCGGACACGTTGAGCACCACCATTAACCGTTATCATAAGCTTCTCCACTCGGATAGTCTTTTTGAATCTTCATCCTTATTTAGATTTCGGTGGTGTTATGGAGAGGATAGAGGTTACCGTGAAAGAGATACGCGGAAAATGCCCGGTTTTCAACCCCGGGGACAGGATAGTGATAGAGGGGTACACAGTGAGGCTAGAGGAGACCGACGCAATATGCACCATGCCTTCGCCTCGCTGATGCCCCATCTGGTCGCCCTGCGAAAGGGTATTAAGCCGAGCGAGCTAGGTCTTGGCAGGGGGAGGAAGGCCTACGTGCAGTGCCTCGACCCGGGACCACCCTATACTGACGGTGGAACGGTCATCTTTGAGATAAAGGTGGTACAGGATGAAGCAGAGAAGAGCATGGAGGATGGTGAGGGAGGCAGTTGAAGAGGCAGATCTCATTGTTGAGGTAGCTGATGCAAG
>JALVUT010000113.1 GCA_027035445.1 Thermococcus sp. | reverse complement strand
CAATGGCATGGAACGACTGGATCGCCCACCACGGGAAGCTCGTTCTCGTGATATGGCTGCTGGTTATCATGGCATCGATACCACTGGCCGTAAAGCTCAACAGTGTAACCCAGTACGGTATGAACCAGATGCTTCCGAAGCACATAGAGTCCGTCGAGGTTCAGGAGATAGTGACCAAGAACTTCACCGAAGCCGGGAGTGAGAACACAACCTACCTGATACTGACCAACGTACAGGTTAACGACGCCAAGAACAGAGAGGCCTATGAGGCCTTCAAGGAGAAGGTCGAGGGGAGGTATGCCCGCAACGTTACCTCCTACCACGACGTGATGGATATGCTCCGAAATATGAGCTACGCTATTTCCCTCAACATCACCAGAATGACCGCCAACGTTAGTGGAATGCTCTATTCGACGGCCGTTAAGGTTAATAAGAGCTTTGAACAGGTTCTCTCCCAGACCTACGCGCTGGCCAACACGACCGAGGGCATGAAGGAGAGTCTCCTGGCAACTGCCCAGGGTTACCTCGCACTCGGGAAAAACCTCACCGCCCTGTACCTTCAGATGAACAAGCTGAGCACCGCCATAAATGAGAGCGATAACGCCTATGTAGTACTCCATCGGAACCTCACCGATACGAGCGGGCTTCTGCAGGCAATAAACAGAAGTATAGCCGAGACCAATGCCGCCCTCTACTCCCTCAATGAGAGCTACGGGAGAACCTTCATAGGGGTTATTACGGTTCACAAAGCGCTCCTGAGCATCGGCGCCTATGACCGGGGTGTGCTCAGTCGGGGGGAAGCCGACTCTATAGCCTCACAGACCGGAACCACGGAAGACTTCGTCTACGCGGTCTTTAACTCACTCTACCCAATCTACGCCCAGAGCGGGGGCAGTGGCATAACCGACAGCGTTCTCGCAGAGACCGCCGGAGACTTCGTCCTGAACGGAACCAGAGAGGAGCAGGATTGGATGGTAAATCTCTACGGAAAGGGCTTCACTGCAGGAGTCCTGACCTTCGACACGGAAAATAACTCCGATTTCGCCCTTCAGGGGCTTCTGCCGGCCGAACTTGAAAAAGCAGTCTGTGAGATAGCCACCTCCACACTGCGCTCACTTCCAAAAGCAGTAGCCGAGGGCAACATGACGCTCACGGTTTCTGGAATAGGTGAAGTAAACCCAGAGACCATGTCCCTGCTCATCAACACCTCCATCTCGCTGGGGAAGAATCCGAGGGCCAACACCGTTGAATCTGGGGCGGTCAGCCTTGCACTGGCGTTCCTGAAAGAAAAAAGCCTGAACAACCCGATAATCGAGGATCCAAATGCGGTGGAAATACTCAAGACTCTGCTCAGGAAAGGACCCACCGAAAAGCTAGAGAGCTCCCTATTAGCGGAGGTCATCAGTAGGGGGGCTCCAGCAGGACTTAGAAAAGCCGTTCCTCTAATTGTGAACGTAACCCTGGCCAGTGACCCACTCGCCAAGGGCGTCATCTCCTCCAGCCCAGGTACCCTTGAGAACGCAACCGTGGAGGTGATGTCAAAGCTCAGTCCTCAACCAGTGCAGTATAGTGTCCTGAGGGCCGTTTATGAGAGTCGCGGGGAGAAGAAGAAGCTCGACGGAATAGCAAAGAGCATGCTCAAGGAGGGGCTCGTCAGGAAACTGGTCGGAAAGGTCAAGAACCCCGAAGTCACCGCAGGGCTCATTGTCGATGAAGCCACATCGAACCCCGGAGGGATAACAAGCGGGAAAGACCTCAAAAACGCCACGGTTAAGGTAGTTCTGGGGCTCCTCCCAGAGAGTGCGAAGGGATCCCAGACCGCATGGATGGTGAGGGTCCTCTACAGTGGGAGAAGCCCGAGGGGTCTTGCGGAGGGGATGTTCCTCAACGCAACCATGGAGGGGGTGAACAAAACCCTCCCGCCGGGAACACCGAAGACCGTTAAAGGGGCCGCGATTAGGATAATAGAAGACGTCGTTAAAGGGTATCCCCTCGACGGGAGACGCATCGATGCCATAGTGAAGGTGGAGGTTGTAGGGATAATACGCCCCTACATCGAGAAAGACATGGGCGGGGTACAGTTCAACGTGAACATCAGCCGGCTGGTTGACTTGGCTTTCAGGTTCCGGAATGATCCAGATGCCCTCACGCTGGAGGACGTTAAACCGGTGGAGGAACAGGTTTATCCCAGCGTTTACAGAACGGCCAAGTCGTACTTAGGGGCTTTCAAGAGCAGCGATAATACCACGATGCTCATAACCTTCGTTCCCACGGGCAAAACCGCACCGGGCCAAGACCAGTACAGGTACCTCGCCGGAAACGCGACCATCGTTAAGGGGATAGCCCTCGAGGAGTTCGGAAAGTACTACCCAAACGTGATCGCTGCCCTTGGCGGCAACCCGATGGAGCTCCATGAGATGTTTGCACTAGGCCAGAAGGACAACGAAAGAACCACTAGGGCCAGTGTCCTCGGGGCGCTGATCGTTCTGTTCATCCTGATGGGTGCGGCCCTACTTGCAACGTTCCTCCCCTTCACGGGCGTCGCAACTGCAACGCTCACATCCCTCGGACTGACATATCTCATTGTAAAGGGCGGCATCACCGACGTTGGAAGCTGGGCCAGAATGATAACAATAACGACCTCCCTCGGCCTCGGGATAGACTACTCAACCTACTACCTCCACCGCTTTAAGGAATATCTTGCCGAGGGTTACGAACATGAGAAAGCCGTCTCAGAGGCATTAAAACGCTCCAAGGATGCGGTTCTTGCAAGTGCCTCAACAGACATCATAGCCTTTGCATCCTTCATCCTGGCCTACGAGTTCCCGATGTTCCAGCAGATGGGCATAATAGCACCCCTGGCCGTCGTGACCGTGTTGATAGCAAGCCTAACATTTATCCCGGCGATAACCGCTTTAGTTGGCAACAAAGCAACTTTCTGGTGGCCGAGACGTCTCAAACGGATCTCTCCAGACGTTCATAAAAGAAGCAGGATAGCGGGATGGGTCACCAAACACGCCAAAGTTGTCCTCCTGGTGGGGTTACTGATAGCGGTTCCAGCAACATACACGTTTTTCCACTTCAACGGAAGCCACGACATCAACCTCTTCCTTCCGGAGAACAGTGAAACTTACCACTTCCTCCAGCTCAGCCAGGAGAAATTCGGGGCGGCCGTGTCGTCACCTTACTACGTCGTCCTCGAGTTCAGGGGGGGATAGATGATTCGGATCTCAGGGCAATCCAGGAGATCAGCCAGGGGATATCAAAGTTCAAAGGAGTCACCACGGTTTACTCGCCAACTATGCCATACGGGGAACCAATAACCAATCTGAGCGTTAAAAGTATCAGATCACTCGGCGGCTCGCGCTACATCTCAAAGGACGGGAGGGATGTACTGATTCAGGTTTCAGGGAAGTACAACTCCGACAGTAACGAGGCCAAAGAGCTTGTCAAAGAGCTGAGGAGCTACGTAAAGGGCTTTGCCGGAAAGAACGGAAGGATGAAGAAAGCGATGGTCGGGGGGAGTGCGGCCCTTTCAATGGATCTCAGTGATAAAATAAACAACATCTTCTGGCACAGGATTCTCCCGGTGGCCCTGCTCCTCATGTTCCTCTCACTGATACCGACGCTGAGAGGGATGCCGGCGGTGCTATCGACGATGGCCACGATCTTCCTCGGGGTGATGACGAGCATATGGGTTTCGACGTGGCTCTTCGAGAGGATATTCGGGCAGGAGGTGATGTGGTTCCTGCCGCTGATGGTCTTCGTCGTGCTCATGGGAGTCGGCATAGACTACAACAGCTTCTACCTCGTCAAAGCAAGGGACGAGTTTGAGCGCCGCTCCGCTCTAGACTCTCTCGTGGTCGCAGCCGGAACCATGGATGTCCTGGTGATAGGACTTGCGGCTGTGCTGGCAACGACCTACGGCTCATTGATGCTCAGTGGCACCTGGGGAACAAGAGAGATAGGGTTCGCCCTCGCCTTTGGTGTGTTGCTGACGGCAATGATGGCAGTTTACTTTATAGGGCCCGCCATGATGAGTCTCTTCGGCGATAGGGCTTGGTGGCCACTCCACAGGGTTAAGAAGAAGTGAGCCCCTTTCCCTTCCTTTCCCAAAGTTGTTCCACAACGGTTATATCCCCAACTTCAAGTTTTCTCTCTGGGGGTCAAAATGGAGAGCGGAAAGCTTGAGATTCATATCCGATGGGACCGGAGGGCTTCACCCCCCACATCCTTACTAACCCCCGGAGAATGGGGATATACCCCCTGCAATCCCCTGCAATAGGTGAATCGAATGAGGGAAAGAAAGAAACTTAAAATCTATATCCCTGGTATCAAGTTTCCATCCGTGTCTGTAACCGGCAGTGCCTGTGCCCTCAACTGCGCCCACTGCGGGAGGCACTACCTCCAAGGGATGAGACGACCGACCACGGGAGGACTGCTCGAATACTGTCTCAACCTTGAAAGGGAAGGCTACACCGGCTGCCTCCTGAGTGGCGGCATGGATCCGAGGCTGAAGGTACCCCTTGACAGGCATGCAGAGGAGATAAAAGAGGTAAAGAGGAGAACGGGCCTCAAGCTCAACGCCCACGTCGGCTTCATAGACGAGAGCGACCTTAAATGGGCTGAATACGTTGATATCGTCTCCCTCGACTTCGTTGGTAGTGATGATGTCATAAAACGCGTGTACAAAATCAACAGAACCGTGGAAGACTACCTGAGGGTTCTGGATCTCCTGACGGGGGCAGGCGTCAGGGTCGCGCCGCACATAACCATAGGCCTCGACTTCGGGAGGATCGGCTGGGAGTACAGGGCTATAAACATCCTACTCCAGTACCCGATAGACGTCCTCGTTCTGGACGTTCTGATTCCAACGAAGGGGACAGAAATGGAGAACGTCCCAAAACCGGGCGTTGAGGAGAGTCTTAATGTTGTAAGATACGCACGCGAGAAGTTCGAGGGTGAGATAAGCATAGGCTGCATGAGACCAACTGGAGGATGGCGCCTTGACTTTGATAGGGGCGCGGTTCTGGCAGGTGTCGACAGACTGACAAACCCACCGAGGAGAATTGTTGAGTGGGCAAAAAAGGTGAGGGACGTCGAGATAATTTACGAGTGCTGCGTTATGTAGGGCTCACCTTTCCTCGCATCATCACGTAATCAGAAAGGAGAACGCCGATCATCGCCCCGGGCTTCACAGCTCCTCCTTGACCGTGACGAATGAGACCATGGTAACCGTCTGGCCGACTCCCCTTATCCCCCTGAGCTTATCGACAACTATTTTACCGACCTCCTCGGAGCTTGGGGCGCGAACCTTTATGAGCAGATCCCACTCACCGGCTATTATGTGAACCTCGTAGACGCCTTCAAGGGCCGCTATACGCTGGGCCACCTCACGTTGGTTCAGGCCGTACTCGGGGTCGTACCTGGCAAGGATAAAAGCAGTGGTTCCAAGATCCAGCTTTTTGTAGTTGGGCTTCACTGTGAACTTCTCTATTATCCCCTCATCAACGAGCTTTTTAATGCGGTAGTGGACGGTAGTCCTCGGGATTCCCAGTTTCTTGCTCAGCGAGGCTATGTTCTCCCTTGCGTTCTCATTAAGCTCCTTCAACAACCTCATGTCGGTGCTATCAAGTGAGGAAACCATCGCGACCCCCTTCGTCATTTATACAACTTAGACTGTTGAAGTTTGAGGGATATCTTTATTTAAGGTTTTCCTTTAGCCACTCTGAGAAGGCTTTTAAGGCTCTTCCTCGATGTGAGATTCTGTTCTTTTCCTCCGTTGTCATTTCGGCGAACGTCCTTTCAAAGCCCGTCGGTTTGAAGACGGGGTCAAAGCCGAAGCCGCCGCTTCCATGTCTATCCGTCGTTATCTCCCCATCCACCCTACCCGTGAAGAGATGGAGTTCTCCGTCCCAGTAAGCTATCACACTCTTGAAGTATGCCCTTCTGTCCCCCGCGTCCTCCAGCAGCCTGAGGATCCCATCAATGCCGAGGGTTCTGTAAACGTACGCCGAATAGACCCCTGGAAAGCCCTTAAGGGCCTCTATAAAAAGTCCCGAGTCATCGAGGAAGAAACGTCCATCGATACGCCCGGCCAGCCACCCAACACCATACTCCGCGACCTCCTCAAGCGTATCGGCTTGTATCTCGGGGTACTCAAAGTAGAGCTGGTATACCTCAACGCCGAGGGGCTCGAAGTACTTCTTGGCCTCCTGCACCTTGCCGAGGTTGGAAGTGATGAACGCAAGCCTCATAAGATCACCGAGGAAAGAGAAGAGGGAGACGATAAAAGGTTGTCGCCTCAGTCTATTCTATAACCTATCCTCTCAACGAGCTTCCTACGCTCCCTCTTCTGCTCTTCCGTCTCTATGTTTCTTGCAGCCTTGCCGTCAACGATTCCAAGGACACTCCTACCGAGTTCAGTCTCAGCAACTATGACCTGCAGGGGGTTCTCACTGGCCCCGTAGATCATGGCCACCGCAGGATGCCCCTTGATCACGTTCAGAACGTTAATGGGGAATGCGTTCTTCATCAGGATGATGAAGACGTGACCGGCACCGATTTTAACTGCGTTCTTGGCGGCCAACCCCTCGAGTTCATCGTCGTTTCCGGTGAACCTAGTCAGCTGAGGCTTGGCCTCGTTCATGGCCACGCCAAATTTTATGCCAGGAACGGCGGTCAGAAGGGCCTTGGCGAGGTCATCAACGGTGAATACCGAGAAGTTCCCCTGACCGATGATTGCCTCAACGCCCTCTGGTTTTTCAATCTCAACAACATCGATCTTCACCATGGCCACCACCGGAAAATTTAATACGATAACCGATATAACCTTTTCCCGTGAAATTGGGTGAGTTAAAATGGGAGAACCCTCCATGGAAGAGCTCGAATTCCTCGTGGAGATCCTCCAGAAACACCCCTTGGACAGTCTCAAAAGAATAGCCAAGGAAGAGGAACTCGATTATTACAGATTGAAAAGAACCTACGACAGGTACTACGGGAAGTACATCACGGTAAACGCGACAATGAACATACGAAAGCTCGGTCTGAAGAGTTTCATGGGGTTCCTGAGCGTCCCCTCAGATCGACTTCTCGAAGTGGGGAGGAGGATAACCCAGAATCCCTTTGTCGGCTACGCGAGCCCGACCTTCGGATTTAAAAACGGTCTTTCAATACTGTTTTATGTTCCCACCGACCAGGTTGGATACATAGACGAGATGCTCTCGAAGTACTCGGACGACTTTGAATACTACGAAGTCCGGGCTTACACAAGGGATCAGAAAAAGAAGGCCGAAAAGTGGGGGAAGTGGAACCTGAACTACGACTACGCCATCCTGCTGGACATCCTCAAATGGGATGCGAGGACAAGGGTGACTGAGATAGCCAGGGCCCTTGGAAAGACGAGGCCGACAGTGAAATTCATGATGAACAAGCTCATAGAACTCGGAATAATCTCCGGCTTTTCAGCCTTCGTTGACGCGAATGTTCACGACAGGGCCGTTATCGGGTTCACAAAGGAGCTCAACGAGGACGTCCTGGAGAGGTTTAAGGAGTATGAGATAGCAGTTGGAGTGCTCCCCAAGTACGGCTATTCCCTCGAGTGGTACTTTTCATCGAGTGAGGACCTAGGGGGAAAGGTTCTTGAGTTCAGCAGATTTGTGGATAAAATGGTCATTGAATACTTTAACCCCCTCTTCAAGGAGCTCAACGATAGGAACCAGAAGACCAGGTTCTCAAGGAGGGTAAAAAAAGACGGAAGCGGTTATCGTTCGATACTCGAATTTTAAAGGAGCATCAGGCAGTACTCCACACCATCTATTTCTCCCGTTGCTTGGTACTCAAGCGCCCTGCAGTCGTGACACAGATATTTGAAGGGGCACCTTCTGCATCCATCAAAACTGTCCCTCGTAAGTTTCCAGAAGGATTTAAGGCGCTTCTTCCTCAGTGCCCCCCTTAACCCCTCCTCCTTTGCATCGGCAACTACATATTTCCTGAGAAGCGGGCAGGGCAGAAAGTAGCCGTCTGCAGTGAGGGCCACGGTTCCAGCGAGACAGTCGTGGTACTTATCATCACTGAAGTTAAGTGTCCTCTTAAGTTCAAGCAGGTTGAAGTCAACTTTTCTTAGGGAACCCGGGTAGAGAACATCAATGTACACCTCACCGGCGAAACTGGTTCTAATGTTCAGTATATCCTCATACTGGGCCGCGGTAGCCATGATAAGAGCCCCGTAAAGCCAGGTATTGCCCTCCAGCTCCTCAAATTTTTCGGGGGAGTACCTGAATTCCGCGATAAAGTGCGCCCCTTCAATGGGACTGACTTTTTCAACATCCTCCAAGCGCAGAACCGCATAGACGGCAGGGATCTCCAGTTCCAAGGCGTAAGATGCCATTGCCATCAGATACTCAACATTATCGTAGTTGGTCAGCCACAGCTCCTTTCCCCCCATTTTTGAGAACTCGAAGATAATCTCATGGAGCCGCTCCACGCTAAGGGGTTCCCTGTGCAGGATGAACCTGTTGTTCCCGATACAGCCTATGGAACGTGGAATACCCATCGCTTCGGAGAACTCCCCTTTTCCTGCTCCCAGTTGAACTATCAACCTTTCCAACCCCCCAGAGTGCTCATTATTGCTCCAGGGGGGCTTGGAAACAGAAACCACGTGAGGGTGAGAAGCTTTCTCAACAACCCTACTCGCACCGTACGCTACCTCCTCCATAAAGACCACCGGAAGAAGGTTGAACCAGTATCGTATATATACTTTTCCTATTCCGATTTTGCATACTATCTATAATAGTTTGCAAAAAACGGAGAGAACAGAAGTGTTCATCCCTCTGGAACTGTCCGGTTCCCCTCTATCCAGAACACCCCCTCCTCCGTGAACTCCCGCTTCCATACCGGGACGCGGCTCTTTACCTCATCGATTGCCCATTCACAGGCTTCAAACGCGTCTTTTCGGTGTTTTGCAGCTGCGATGATCAGTATTGTATCCTCTCCAACCACCAGCTCCCCGTATCGATGCCAGATCACCATGTCAAGGATCACAAAGCGTCTGAGGGCCTCCTCCCTTATCCTCTCCATCTCCCCCTCTGCCATTTCGGGATACGCCTCATACACGAGCTTCAAGACCTTTCTACCATGGTTCTCATCCCGGACTTTGCCGAGGAAAAACACGTATCCCCCAGCTTCAGGACTGGCGATTGAATTCAATGCCTCCTTCAGATCAAAGGGCTCTCTCATTAACCTAACCTTCATTGCTCCCACCGGGTGATATTCATGGTCTCACCATTAAAACCTTGCCGGGCCTCACGAAAGTTTTAAGTCCCCTTCGATCTCATTCGGTAGAGGTGAAAAGATGAGAGGGTACGCATTGGTGCTCATAGTGCTTCTACTCGTTGGGGTTATGGGAGGCTGCATCTCCTCCGGCGGGGAAAATTCAGGCACAAGCAGAACCGCCTCGAGAACCGTCCCGGGGAGCGTGGGTACCTCAGAGACAGCCCCCGTCCCCACCACATCATCGCCAACGGAAATCAGCTCAACGACAGCAACCGCAACGCCGGCCCCCGGTCCGGGGCAATGGCTCTCAGGGGTTCACCAAGTTGAGTACACGAGCAACGTTACGCTCGACCTCAACGTGACGGTCATCCAGGGCAACTTCTCCCAGACGAACGCGCTCCGGCTCAGGATCCTAACCAGGGCTTATCTGGATTTTGAGGGCAGGAACGCCATCATAAATACAACCACCATGAGCCTTTCCGACGGAACCTCAGGCACGACCCACCTGCTGATAGTCAACGGAAGTATGTACACGAAAACGCTAAGCGGCTGGCTGAAGGTAAACGACTCGGCTATGAGCGAGCTTGTATGGGATTACAACATCATCAGTCTTGCAAAAAGATACGTAAACAGGACTCCGGTGCAGAGAAGCGAGAACAACGGTCTGACACTTGTCTACAGGATTGATAGCGAAGACCTCCTTAAAATGGCGGTGACATACTTCTCGCCAACTCAAAATGCCGAGCTCAACGTCAGCAACGGTGTGCTGGAGCTGCACTTCGTCAGCGGAGAGCTTAAATGGGGCCGGATATCGTACGATGCCAGTTCAAAGGCGGAGGTAAACGACCCTACCATGGGCAACATGACGATAATCCAGAAGGGTCGCTGGGAGGGGATCATCAACGTAACGGAGACCAACGAGAAGATAAAAGTGGAGGAACCCTAACGGAGCTCCACGACCTCAAAGGTATTGAAGGCCAGATCAATAAGGAGGAGTTTGTTGAGGAGAGGCTCTCCCAGACCAGTAAGGAGCTTTATGACCTCCATGGCCTGTAAGGAACCAACAACCCCGGCAGTTGCCCCAAGCACCGGAAATCTCTCTTCATTCTTTTCCATATTCGGGAATATCTCCCTGAGGCTCTTTGTTATCTTCGGGATTATTGTTGTAACCTGACCAAAGGTGCCCTCAACGGCACCATGAACCAGAGGAACCATCGTTCTCTGGGCGTAGTCGTCCAGAAGATAACGCGTTTCGAAGCCGTCAAGGCAGTCAACGATTACATCAACCCCATCTAGCACGTCATCGATGTTGTCCCTGTTGAGCTTCCCCGTGAAAGTCTCCACGATGATATCACCGTTAAAGCGTTCAAGCTTCCAGCGGGCAGATTCAGCCTTTGAGCGTTTTCCAATGTCCTCCTCCCAGTGGAGGAGCTGCCGGTTCAGGTTGCTGAGTTCGGGCTCCTGGTTATCCACAAGGAGGAGTCTGCCTATACCCGCGGCGGCTAAGTAGTATGCAACAGGACTGCCCAGGCCACCGACACCCACAACGGCTACCTTTGAACCCTTGAGCTTCTCCTGCCCATCCCTTCCAAAGATCATCATCTGCCTGTCATAGCGTTCGAGCTCCCTCCCAGTCAGCATATCAACCACCGCTCACCGGGGGGAATACGGCAACCCTGTCCCCTTCTTCAAGTACATTGTCAAAACCAACATAACGCCCGTTCTTTGAAACGTGAACGTCCACAAGATCATCTTCCTCGGCGAAGACCTCGTTCCGGAGAACGGGATACCTCTCCCTGAGGATTTCGATCAGTTCTCCAACCGTTGTACCCTCCGGAACCTCCAGTTCCTCCTCCCCCCTACCCACTAGGGAGCGATAGCGCGCGAAATACCGGACGACAATCTTCACCCAGATCACCCAAAGTGGTATTGGAGGGCCGGGTTAAAAGGGTTGCTGGACGGCTGTGCATTGGGAAAGGTGAATGAATTTTTCATCCCCCTTGTGGAAGCTTCCAAGCATTCGCCCACATCATCCCGGCATTTTAACAGTTTTGCCCCTCGGACTTTACCCAACCTCCTCGAACGTTAGATAACCACCGAACACGAGCATTACCGTGGTTAACACCTCACCCCTCAACAACCCCATTAGTACCACCAGCACCTGCTACCCCAGGGTATCAAAAAGCTTCCCATGTAGATGATAGCAAACCATGATGGGCATTGCAACACCAGTGAAATTGCCAAAACAGGGGGGAGGTACTCAAGTGTGAAAACCGCCAGGGGCCTGAGCTTCCGGTTTAACAGGGCAGTGAAGTGGAGCATAGCCCAAATCCATAAGACTATCAAGCCCCATCTGGGATGGAGGAACCAGGCCACTTCAATGAGTATGGATCCTCCTATAGCCCCTGCAATGGGTCGGGGGACGTCTTTACGCCTGATGTCATCTTTCGTTAAGTCATCGTACATTGGGATCCGCGCCCATTTTTCGTAGGCTATGTAATTCCTTGAAGTTGGGAAAACCACGAAGACCAGCCAGATTATGAAGAAAATGACTACAGAGTCTGGGGGATTTGCGAAAAATATTATAATTTCCAAGATAGGAATGGAGAGAATGATGTAATTTTGAACGGATTTTCTCAGGCTCCGTGTCTTACTGAACAGAACCAGAAAAAGGAAAACCGGAAGGGACAACATCCACCACCCACATATCTGAAAGTTCATTTGGATCACCCTGCTGTTTGATATAATCCCACAAAGAAAGACAGTGCACCCATATAAATAGCAAATTTATGGATGCAACATTCACGGCCAAAGCGGTAGTAGATCATAGAGTGTGCATCAGAGATCATTTTTGGGAAATCCACGATACCATCTCCACACGAGCACAATCGTGGCCGAATACACGAGGGATATAATGTCCCTACACTGGATTACATAGACAATACCCGAAAGCTCTGGTAGCCAGTTCACTGATAGTTCAACAAGTGAGTATAGTTTCTTGTTCATTGTAGCTAGCGTGTAACAGGATCCAAATATCCATAAAATAAAGAGGGCAGGCATGTCCGTAAACATCAAAACTCCCAGATATGCAAACCCAAAGAGCATCAGAATAATTATAGGTAGTGGTGCATTCTTACTGCCCTTTCCCCTATGAACCCCAATACCCAACACAGCATGTTTCCAGAAAGTTCCTCCAAGATACAACACCACTACTACACTCCACACAATAAACATCACTGGAACTCCAGAACGTGGTGGCGGGTTACAAAGAAAAGAGAGCGTTTGAATCACTGGAAGGGATACCACGACATAATATCTGAGAAGGGATTTTAATCCACCGCCGTAGCTCAAGACAACTGAAAACGAAATAGAAAAGGCAATACCAAGAAGTTGAATTACTATCCCATTCATTTGATCACCCCAAAGACTGATACGCTCCAACTATAAGAGAAACACCACCCACGATCTGGGCTGATAGAGGTAGTGTCACAAAGAAACCAAGTATCCCAACTGCAGTTCCCCCAACAAATACGGTCCCACTTATTGCCGCCTGCACTGAGTTTTGAGTTATCTGAGCACTGCCAACCCCTATGAACTCTTCGCTGAACAATCCGTTGGTGGAGTTAAATTCATAGTGCAACTCCATGGTAAAAGTGAGTCCATACAGGTCATGTTCTAAGTGATAGACGTCAATGCTTGTAGTGTTTCTTTGGAACAACACGGTATAATAGCCATTGGGGGCAATGTTGATGGTTGGTGTATACCCCCATTCCCCAACTAGGTCGTTATCAAGCACTTTTGGAGTAATCTCGACTGCATACACATCAGTTATGCTGCCCCGTAGATAGTATGGGGTAGGGCTATAGAGAATCGCCCTGCACGTTAGCGTTCCTTTATATAACAAATGATGTTCCCTATCCAGTCCCGTGGATAGATACAGGTCATCGCATTCAAAGCCTATTTGTTTTAGTTCTTTCCCGGTCAAGGACTCCACCCCCTGCCACTCAGAGTTTTGTAAATTATTTGGGTTTATTGTAGAGAATGATAACATAACCCGAAACTGTTATTATAACTCCCCATATTATCCCAAGGGAAATCGATAAAATTCCATTGTCTGTAACCTGATAAATCCCAAGAATGTCGCAGGTTACTATAATTAATCCCAATACTGTCATTTTCTCCCCCGAAATTTCTGGACTTCTGTATTTTCTGAAGTATGATGCCAACAGTATTAAAACGCCCAAGAAAATCTGAAACTTAATAACTTCAATTGAATTAACAACTTTGTACGTCATGAAAATAGCAAAAAACACCAAAATCAAGGAAAGAAAGGAATAAGTAAATACTTCTCTTTTTCTTTTTAATGAACTTGCGGTTGCCATATTATATCACCCCAAAACTTTATTTTTGATTTTCCCTATTACTATAGGTCCAATGAAGTCCCATGCTATCTTTGCTGTCCTCGGAAGCTCCACTAATTCTCCAAGCACAATTGTCACACCCACATTAACCCCAATATCACCCATCACGTCACTGTTATCCTGCTTTATGTTTACTATACCTGTGCCTACGAATGTGACATCATCTCCACTTTTGGGGGATATTGTGTATTTAAGTGATACTGAGATATAAGCTCCAAATAAGTCTTTTTCAAGGGTTATGAGTCCTGTGTGCGCTGTATTCTCGAACGTTATCACTCCAATCTTTGACGCGTTTATAGCCTCTGGGTATTTTACTACCCAGGCATGCTCTAGAGCATCTTTTAGGTCGCGATTATTCACTGACCATTCTTTGACGCTTACAATGCTTATTCCGACGCTATTTTGAGCGGGATTGTAAACAAACGCCTTGCACACTAATGTAGCGGTGT
>JALVUT010000112.1 GCA_027035445.1 Thermococcus sp. | reverse complement strand
TCGTCTGCTGGGCTTCCTCAACGGCCGCCTCAAGGATGTTGTAGGCTTTGAGTATGTTAAGGTAAGCTTTTCTGACGTAGGGCAACGCCATGATGCTCAGCTGCTGTCTCTGCGGGTTAGTCATGTATTTCTTAGCCTGCTCAAAGTAGTTGTCCGCGGTCTGTTTGTACTTCATGGCTTCCTGAAGGGTCGTGTTGTTAACGCCAAGCTTGACAGCCTCCTGGTACAGGTCGTTGAACCTCTGATCGTACCTCCAGTACAGCATGTACCAGACGAAGTTCCATGTACTGACGATCCAGCGGGAGGTCTTATACTCAATGCCGATATTAACCGGTGAGGCATATCTGACCTCGATGATCAGGTACACCGCATTCGGGTATTTCAGTGTGTAGTATCCGAGTATATGACTGTTGGGGTGGACATTGATGATCTGGGTGTCAATCGGTAGGGTTACGAGGATGTAGCCGGTCTCCCCACTAGGGCCGTCAACAGTGAAGTTCAGGAGGGTGTCAGTCGCACTGGAGGTTGTAACGGCACCGGTTCCCTCCGCGACATATGGAGCCATCTGCAACGGGGAGAACACCCGGTTCTGTGCTGGTTCCTGGACGTTTAGGGTGAAAGTCCCACCGTAGTCCTGGTAGTTTGGCGTCACGACGTCGACGTTGAAGGTGTAGGTTCCCTGGAGTGGGGTGATGTAGAACTGCACCTCACCGTTCTCAGCTATGTACTGCTGGCCGTTGATGTAAACGGTGGCCTCACCCTCGATAGGCATCATGGTGGCCTTGTCAAGTATCTTGAGGGTCATCAGTGAGGGCTTCCCAAGGGTAGGGGTCCCCATGAGGGCAACGTACATCTGGGGCTTGCCGACCTGCAGTATCATCGGAGCGTAGGTTAGTGCCATGCCACTGACAGCATCCTTGAGACCGACAACACCAAGGTAAGTCCCGTTTCCGGTGACACTGACTTTGTAATTGACGTGGGTAGATTCCCCGCTGGAGAGAATGAACGGAGTGGTGTCTGTCGCGACCTGCCCGTTGTCTTTGAGAATCTGCCTGTAGTAGATGTAACTCATATTGGCTATGGGAACGTAGTAGCCGTTGACAAGAGCCATGTAATAACCTGGAGCGGGCATGAATCTGTTAAAGCTCTCGTACGCTGTTGGACCGATCTGACTTGTGTAGATCTTCGCAGCGTGCAATCCAAGTGTGCCGTTCGAGAGGTCAGACCAAAGTGTATCCCATGTGGTGTAGTACAACACATAGAGATCAAGGTCCGCGCTGTTGTTCTCGGGGGCAGTTATGCCGATGTTGAAGTAATAGAGCTTCTGACCCAGGGTGGCGTTTATGATGTCCACAATCTGCCACTCATCCTGGTTGATCTGGAGCTGGTACGCATTCGCGTTCTCCAAGTTTCCAAGGCCATAGCCAAAGGATGATACGTTGACATCACTCATGGTGTTCCTGTAGGTCGCACCAAGGCTATAGTTACCAGGTTCGCTGAAGTCCCTGTATATCCTGCTTGGAGCAACGGTCACTCCCTCGAGCTGAACGTCAACGCTGTAGTGTGAGAGCTCGTACCCGGTTCTGGCGTAGCTACTGACGCTGGAGTAAGTGGTTATCTCCCAGGTTCCTGGCTGTGGATCATAGAATGTCCAAGTGTACGTCATGTACGGACTTCCTGCTCCCACGAAGTAATACCCTGGAACTCCAATCGTCTGGACGATTCCACGTGGGGTAGCTATGACCGGCCTGACCCTGCCCATTGGAGTGCCGTTTGAGTCAACGGGAACGCTAACGGTTACCTTGAGTTCGCTGGTTCCGGTTGGGACGTCGACGTAGTAGTGCTTGGCCTGCCCGGAGTACTCAACGTCGCTCAGGTATCCGGTTGGGGCACTGTCCTTGTTGAGCGGAACGGTAACGATTACCGGAACGGCACCGTCGATGTAACCTGTGCTCGGGTCGTCTATGTAAACGTAGCCAACATAGGTTCCCGGCTTCTGGAGCTGTGAGTAGTCGACCGTCACGTAGACGACACCGGTGGTGTTGTAGAAGTCTGTGTAGCCGATCCCAGTGAGTGTGAAGTTGGCCTTGTTGAGCCGGGCTGTGACCTTATTTGTATTGAGCCTGAGCCATGAAACACTGGTGAATACCCCGTAGGTTCCGTTGACCGGGACGAGCTCACCAAGGGTTCTGTTGTAGATCATTCCATAGACGTAGATTGGAACTGCACTCGGCCTCTCGTTCCTGAGGTAGATACCCCTGTAGAGATATGGAAAGCCATGATCCAGCTGGAACCATGATGTGGAGATCACGTTCCCAAATATCGGAAGCTCCTTCTCACCAATCGGGTTCTGGTACGGGCCAAACGTGGTACCGGCGTATATGTAGGTGCTCTTCTCCTTGCTGAGCTTGATGAGCTCCTGTATAGCCTTATCGATCTTTATGAGACCGTATCCCTGATCTATTGGAAGGGCACCGCTCATAGGCTCGGCCGAGAGTTCAAGGGCCCTCTTTATCATGAACGGATCGTAGGTCAGGTTGTGGATCTTGGCGTAGTCTATTAGAAGTGCAACCGCACCGGTGACGTGCGGGGTGGCCATTGAGGTTCCGTCCCAGAAGTCGGAGGCCCAGGTTCCGTAGTAGCCCATGCTCCATATGGGTAGGCTTGAGAACACAAACTCACCGGGAGCCATGACATCAGGTTTGACCATGCCGTCTAGACGTGGCCCCCTGCTGGAAAAGCTTGCCGGCCCGGTGTAGACATCGTTGAGCCCGTAGAAGAAGCTCCAGCTTGTTCCGTTTCTGAGGGCACCGACGGTTATGGCGAAATCAGCATCACCCGGTGAACCTACAGTGGTGGTACTTGGACCGGAGTTGCCCGCGGCTATCGAGAAGGTGACCCCGAACCACTCCGTGAGGAGGTTGACGTAGTAGTTCTCCGGATCCTCAATACCATCGTTGTATCCACTCCAGAGGCCTCCGAGGCTCATGCTTATGACGTCTGCGCCGCTGAGGGTGGCATCGATCATTCCATATATAATCCACGAAAGGGCACCGTACCCGATGCTCGAGAGCGATTTGAACTCCATGAGCTGGGCACCTGGGGCAACCCCCTCAAGGCCCTCGAAGTAGCTTCCCGGAAGACCATAGCCTGCGGCGGTTCCCGAGACATGGGTTCCATGCTGGCCGCCGTCCCATCCAAAGACAGCCGTATCACCGTTGACGCCGCAGAGGACAACACTGTTGTAGACGGTGCCGTTGGCCACGCTGATGATGGAGGCAGAACCCTCCATGAACGTTACATAGGTCGTGTTGTCTACTGAACCGGGCCCGAGAAGCATGTAGTCACCGGTAGTGTCAAACGGGGTTATCGGATATGCACTACTCAGGTTCACCATGTAAGTGTAGTTGCCCCCGGAAGGAACCGTCATCATGCCCTGAAGGATAGTGGTGTTCAGAGTTCCGTTGACGA
>JALVUT010000111.1 GCA_027035445.1 Thermococcus sp. | reverse complement strand
TCAGCAAGACTTTGAATGAGAGGCAGAACACCAAGAGGATAGCCATCGTCTTCGATGTTGGTGGCAGAGGTGACCTGAGCTTCAATGACATGGCATACTTAGGTGCCAGCAGGGCCGTCAAGGACTTCGGCCTTCAGCTCACCCAGCTCCAGAGTAACAGTCCGAACGACTACTATCCCAACCTTCAGAGCCTCGCCAAGACCGGTCAGTACGATATAATCATTGCAGTCGGCTTCATGATGACAGACGCCGTTAAAAAAGTCGCCGCGGAGTATCCCAAGCAGCGCTTCGTTCTCATAGACGGCTACGACCCAAACATGCCCCACAATGTTCAGATGGTTCTCTTCAAGGAGAATGAGGGATCGGCACTTGCCGGTGCCTTGGCAGCACTCATAACACTCAATGACCACAGAAACACGATAGGCATTGTCCTCGGTATGGAGATACCGGTTCTCTACAAGTTCGAAGGGGGTTACCGCTTCGGTGCCTACTGGGCCCTGAACTACTACAAGAACCACACACATTGACCTTATTTTTTCTTTCCTTTGTTCTTGGGAGGTGATTCCTAATGGAAAAAGAGACCCCGCTACTTGAGATGAGGAACATTGTAAAGGTATACTCTGATGGAACGAAGGCCCTGAAGGGGGTTGACATCCAGGTTTATAAAGGTGAGATACTCGGTCTTCTGGGTGAGAACGGGGCCGGGAAAACAACTCTGATGAAGATCCTCTTTGGTATGCTCAAGCCAACGCAGGGAAGTATCCTCTTAAACGGAGAAAAGATCCGGTTTAAAAGCCCTGCGGATGCACTTGCCGATAGGATCGGGATGGTTCACCAGCACTTCACGCTTGTTGAGGTATTCAATGCCCCTGAGAATATAATCCTCGGCAGGGAAGGACATGGCCTTCTCTCCAAGATAAACGTTGATAATGCCCGGAAAAAGCTCCAAGCCCTCATGGACGAGCTGAACTTTCAAGTCCCACTCGATGTTCCGGTCGAGAACCTCCCCGTTGGGGTTCAGCAGAGAATTGAGATCCTCAAGATGCTCTACAGAGACGTTGATCTTCTTATACTCGATGAGCCAACGGCAGTTCTGACCCCCATTGAGGTCAGGGAGCTGTTTGCAGTGCTCAAAAAGCTCAAAAGTCAGGGGAAAACTATAATCTTCATAAGCCACAAACTCAATGAGGTCATGGAGATAACCGATCGAGTGACTGTCATAAGACGGGGTAAGGTTATCGGCACCGTACGGACAAGAGACGCAACACCCCAGCTCCTAGCCAGGATGATGGTGGGTAGGGATGTTGTTCTTAGGATCAAAAAACCGCCCAAGGAACCCGGGAAGGCCATTCTCCATGTGGATAACCTCTGGGTGAAGGGTGACCGTGGAGAGGAGGCAGTTAGGGGACTGAGCTTCGATGTAAAGGCAGGGGAGATTTTTGGAATAGCCGGCGTCGAGGGAAACGGTCAGAGTGAGCTTATTGAGGCTATAACCGGGCTCAGAAAAGTGGAGAGAGGAAGGGTTCTTGTTAAGGATGTTGATGTAACCGGCAAAAAGCCAAGGGCTCTCTATGAGATTGGTGTTGCCCATATACCAGAAGATAGAACTCATATGGGATTGATTCTTGAAATGACGGTGATGGAGAACGCCATACTAGGAATGCACTGGTGGAAGGGATTTTCTAGGGCAGGAGTGCTTGTGAACTGGAGAAAGGTGGAGAACCATACGCAACGTCTCATTGAGGAGTTTGACATAAATGCACCGGGAGCCAAAGCCCCCGCGAAATCCCTCAGTGGTGGGAACCAGCAGAAGCTTATCGTGGCGAGAGAAGTCAGTAAAAAGCCGGAAATCATAATCGCGGCGCAGCCAACACGTGGTGTTGATGTTGCATCAACGGAATATATTCGGAACTATCTCATAAGGCTGAGGGATGAGGATAAGGCCGTTCTACTCGTCTCCGCAGACCTGGATGAGGTGCTCCAGCTCAGCGACAGGATGGCCATAATGTACGAGGGTCAGTTCATGGGTGTGGTCAGTCCCAACGAGGTGACTGAGGAGCAGATCGGTCTCATGATGGGAGGTGTAAGGGCATGAGAGTCTCAGAGGAGTTAAGGAGCTACTGGAAGCCTCTGAGTGAGAGCGTTCTCGCGATACTTATCGGTGTTTTCGTTGGTGCATTGGTTCTGTGGCTCAGTGGCTACGATGCCGCTGCAGCGTATAGGGCCCTTTTACAGGGTTCCTTTGGTTCCGTGGGGAATTTCGCAGAGACCCTCAGTAAATCCACTCCACTGATACTAACGGCCATAACCTTTGCAATCGGTGCCCGGACCGGCCTCTTCAACATAGGAGCCGAGGGTGCCGTTTACTTCGGGGCCATCGCCGCCGTTGCCACAACCCAGACCCTGCAGGATCCGCTCTCGGGCATTTTAAGTGGGCTTCTGATAGGGGCACTGTGGATGATTCCGGCTGCGGTGCTTAAGGTGTACCGGGGGGTTCATGAGGTCATATCCACCATAATGCTCAACTGGGTTGCCTTCTTCATAGCTAGCTGGCTGGCGCTCAGCGCCCTGGCTAATCCGCAAAACCAGAACAGCACCGTACCGATACCTCCCGGAGCAAGGCTCCCCCTCCTCGTTCAGAACTCGACGCTCTCACTGGCGTTTGTTATTTCCGTGATCGCGGCAATAATAGTTTACGTGGTCATGTGGCATACAAGACTTGGCTACGAGCTCAGAACCAGCGGACAGAACCCAAGGGCCGCCGAATACGGGGGTATAAACCCGAGGGCCGCAATGGTATGGTCCTTCCTAATAGGGGGGATGACCGCGGGTCTGGCCGGTGCGGTCCAGGTCATGGGTATACCTCCAAGCTACTCAATAAGTCAGGGCTTGGCCAACGTTTACGGCTACGGCTTCGATGGGATAGGCGTCTCCCTGGTCGGTAGGAACCATCCACTCGGGATAATATTCGCGGGGATACTCTTCGGTGCCTTGAATGCCGGTGCCACCCAGATGCAACAGACGGGGGTTCCGCTTGAGATGGTCAAGGTCATCGAGGGTATTATAATCGTAGCCGTTGCGGTTCCGGGGCTGCTGGATCTCTTCACGAAGTTTCTTAGGAGGGGGTCCCAATGAATGAGACCATGATAGTCGGCCTTCTCCTTGGATCCCTCGCCGCTATGGTGCCAATAGTTCTCACCAGCGTTGGCGCGGCCATCAGCGAACGGGCAGGTGTGGTTAACATAGGCTACGAGGGTATACTCATGCTCTCAGCGTTTTTCGGGGCAATCTTTGCCGAGATGTCCCACAGTGGCTGGGTTGGCCTGCTGGGGGGGGCGTTGACCGGTCTCGCCCTGGGTGCTGTCCACGGTGTGATAACCGTTTACCTCAAGGGTGATCACGTTATACCGGGCATAGGTATAAACCTCATAGGCTACGGTGGCGTTGCGTTTGGAATCCTCGCGTACTGGGGTACGGCCGGGCAGCATC
>JALVUT010000110.1 GCA_027035445.1 Thermococcus sp. | reverse complement strand
TCGACCCGATCAAGTGCATTGGTTGTTTAATGTGTGCAGTGGCATGTCCCTTCGGAGTCCCGAAGCTCGACGAGGAGAACAAGATCATGGACAAGTGCGACCTCTGCGCCGACAGGAGGGCCGAGGGGCTTCTCCCGGCCTGTGTGTCTGCCTGCCCAACTGAGGCCCTCAAGTACGGCGAGATAAACGATCTGCTCTGGAACAGGGAAGGGGAGATAGTGGCGAACCTCAAAAGCTCAGCAGAGAAGGGTGAGGGCGAAAAAGCATACCTCATCCTCTGACCTTTATTTTTTTGCAACGAAAACCAATGGTTGAAAACAAGGGGTGATGAACGTGATGGAACTGATCCTCATCTCGGTGCTGCTGCCTTTCCTGTTGCTGATCGGCTGGAAACTTGAGGGCAGAGGGGCAGACGCCTTCGCAATAATAGTCACCGGAATCTCCCTGATCCTCAACGGTGTAGCGGCTTATAAGTACCTGGCCTTTGACATGGGAAAAAGCTACGTATCAAACTACCTGACTGCAGGGACGACAGGTTCTCTTTTTGGACTTGACGTTGACGTTGCCTCTGTTCTCATGGGGCTCACCTCGATTCTTCTGGCCTTCTTGGTCGTCCTCTACGCAGTGAACTATATGAGCCCGGTCAACAGGAAGTTTCCACTGGAGAAGGGTAAGGGAAGATTCTACGCTCTCTTGGGCCTTCTTACAGGTGCCAGCATGGTCTTCATATACTCGACCAACCTGATACAGTTTGCCATTGCCCTCGAACTTATGGCCATCGCAATGGCCGGCTTCGTTGATTTCTATGGTACGGCGAAGGTGGACGCGGCCAAGGCCTTTGCAGTGCTGAACGTTGGCGTCCTGCTGATCCTAGCAGCCGCGGCCATCCTCGGAGGCGGGCAGGCTCTAGTGGCGATGAAACCCAGCAACACGGCACTGCTTCTGCTGATGTTTGCGGCCTTCATGATGAGCTCCCAGCTTCCCTTCTACTCATGGCTCCCGGACTCGACGGCCGCCCCCATTCCGGTGAGCGCCTACGTCCACGCGGCCTCAGTAGTCCCGCTGGGACCCTTCCTGCTCCTCAGGGTTATTCAGTACATGAAGCCCAACGCGGCGACCTTCTGGGTTCTGGGAAGCTTTACAGTGGCCCTCATCCTCCTGATGATGATATACTACCCGATACAGAGGGACGGCAAGAGGCTGACGGCCTACTCCACGATGGCCCAGGCTGGGATGGCCTACCTCACCCTGGCGTACGCCCTTCTCGGCCATCCGGTTGGTCTTCAGATAGCCCTCTACCAGGTCATCAACCACGCCTTCGTTAAGGCTCTGGCCTTCATGAGCGTTGGGGGGTTCGCCTACTCCCTTGGAACAACGGACTTCAGGGGAATCAAGGGGATCAGATACAGCGTCCCGTGGGCGAGCGTTGCATGGTTCCTGAGTTTCTTTGGTCTCGCGGGGGTTCTGCCGCTGGGCCTGTTCCTCAGCAAGATCTTCGTCGTGATGGTCACCCGCCACGCCATAGGGGTAGCCTCGTGGCTCTTTCCAGCGATGGTGCTCTTTGACGGTGCAGTGTTCCTCGTGGTAACAATACTCTGGTTTAGGAAGATGTTCTTTGGAGAGCCGGCTCCAGTCAGCGAGCTCCACTCACCTAAGCTCACCGCCGCGGTCATGCTGGTGCTGATCTTCATAGGAATAATCGCGCCTTGGGTTACCATCAACGTTGTCACAAATTTGGGGTTCATGGGGTGATGTGAGATGCTTCTCGAATACGCACTCTTGGCGTTCATTGTTGGTGGCCTTGTTGGCTTTGTCATGGACTACAAGGCCTCAACGAAGGCGTCGAGCTTTGTGGCCGCTATAGGTGCAATATTCCTCCTGGGTCAGGTGTATAGGGTTTACACCACCGGTCCGATCACTGGAAGCCTCTTCGGTGTTCCCGTGCACATAGGGGGATTATCAGCAGTCTTCCTCTTCATCGTGGGGATAGTAAGCCTGGGATCTGCGGTATTCTCAATATCCTACATGGATCATCACAGGAAGAAGGGCAAGGGATGGGTGTACGCCGTGGCCTACAATACCTTCATAGCATCAATGGCCCTCGTGGTGACCGTCAGCAGCCTTGAGTACTTTGTCGTCTCCTGGGAGCTAATGACGCTCAGTTCTTTCATCCTGATCTTCTGGAAGGAGGAGAAGAAGGATCTGGACGCCAGTCTCAAGTACTACATCACGATGCACTTCGCGGACACGATACCCCTCTTCATGCTTCTTGGACTGGCCTCGGTTCTCACCGGCAGCATACACAACCTGGGCTACTCGGCGATCCACACCGCCCTGATGACGGCTTCACCCTCAACACGGCTGCTCTTCTACGCATTAACGCTCAGTGTGTTCATATCCAAGGCAGGTGTTGTCCCGCTTCACTTCTGGTTGCCGGACGCACACCCGGCGGCACCAAGCAACGTCTCCGCTCTGCTCAGCGGTATAATGATAAAAACTGCCGTCTACGGCCTCCTCAGATTTGACTGGCAGATGGTCGGGCACAGTGTAACCCTAGGCTATCTGGTAGCGGTTCTCGGTGCGGCAACACTCACGATAGGAACACTCTACGCCCTCAGGGAAACCAACTCAAAACGCCTGCTGGCGTACCACAGTGTCGGTCAGATGGGTTACATATGGCTCGGCATAGGCATAGGGATGGCCCTTATACCGCGGGGAGGTATGCTGGCGGCGGTCGGTGCCCTCGGCATGTTTGCGGGTATCTTCCATGCAATAAACCATGCGATCTTTAAGGGGTCACTCTTCCTTGAGGCTGGGGCAGTCGAGTATGCAACCGGTACGATAAATCTCCAGGAGCTCGGTGGACTAGGGTCGAAGATGCGCGTCACCGCCTTGGCGACCCTCTTCTCGTCACTGGCAATAGCTGGGATACCCCCCTTCAACGGCTTCATAAGCAAGTGGCTCATCTACGTGGCCGGTTATCAGTCGGGCAACTATCTCCTGGCGGCCGGTGCGGTGCTGGCAGTCATTATAAGCGCGGCAACTCTCGCATCCTTCATGAAGTTCTTCGGCACCCAGTTCGGTGGGGAGATGAAGAAATACAGAGAGATCAGGGATGTCCCGGCGGTGATGCAGCTTGGCGAGTGGATACTGGCGGGTCTAACGCTGTTTATAGGCGTGTTCCCGGGCTTCGTTGTGGGTTTCCTGAACAAGGGACTTGCCACCGTCAACGGGGGTCTAACCGCCAGTATAAGCGGGAACCTCTACAGGATTGGCTTTGGCTCAGTGCTGTTCTCGCCACTGCTGTTCATAATCCTAATGGGCGTACTCGTCTTTGGTCTCTACATCAGCTTCAGACCTGAGTACGGTAAGGAAGCTCAACCGTGGGACTGTGGTACAACCGCGATAGACGAGGACAGATACAAGGTAGACGCTGAGGGCTATTACGTTAAATTCGAGGAGAAAATAGGGTCGTTCTACCTGCTGATGAACTGGTTCTACA
>JALVUT010000109.1 GCA_027035445.1 Thermococcus sp. | reverse complement strand
CTGGTTTTGAACTGCCCGTCCTCAAAGACGAAGAAGGGATGAGTTGGCGTTACCCTTATCTCCCTACCGCTGGCGGTCTTTATCCTGAACATTCTCTCCGGAGCGGTTCTCTTCCAGGCTGTGTCGGTGCGAACTTTCCTTACATTCAGGGTCTTCGCGTCTAGGACGTAGAGTTCAAGGTCGATGGGAGCGTAAAAGCCATCGTCAACTTTTCCGAGCGTCCCATTTCTCTGGGCCTCCTCTATCGCTTCTTCAACTATCTTTCCAATTTTTTTCAGACCCCCATCTGCCAAAACAACCTCTGTGTCGTAGTCAACGCACTTAGCTACTCCAGGATCTCCCACCAGCAGAACGTGGCTCTCCCCCCTGAGTTTGGTTCCATCCGGTAGTGTACGGTGCACCCCCCCAAAGAGCGCGAGTGCTATGCCCTTCTTGACGTTCTTCATCCCCCATATGGCGGGGGCTATTGAGTCGACTATCGCATCAACGACGTCCTTTCTCCTTGCCAGTTCCCGTATCTTCTGCTCGTCCTCCGGCGAGATCTCAAGCTCCTCTATCTCCTTGCTGAGCTGTTCAATGTGGTTGACCTCCATGACCTTCTTGAAAACTGGCCGTTTGTCCTTCTGTTCAAGGATTACACGGAGTATCCCTGTAACAAGGATCCTGTCGCCGGGCAGGGCTGTATCGACGAGATCATCCAGCAGGATCGCATCGACGAATCTTGGCATCTGGCCACCTTTCAAACTCTCAGGCCGGTCCTGAAGGCGGAAGCTCTGGAAGTTGATGAAGCGGCTCTTCTCAACGTCAAGGTCTAGGTTTCTGCTCCCGCAGGCATCGCATTTTACAGGCTTCACAAGGTTCTCGTAGGGTCTCTGAAGGCGAACCATCTCGTTGCCGCAGTCCTTGCAGACGAAGACCGCCTTCTCGACGAAGGGCTTGACCTCGCTGACGCGCGTGATTATGCCCTCGACCTGAATAAGCCTGTTTATATGTTCGCTTCCAATTTCCTTCACCAAGAGCGTGTAGGGGAGGTTGTAGAAACGGGCATGGACCTTAAACTCCTCTTCTTTGAGAAGTGGTGGCTCACGGAGGACTACCCCCACCGCATCTTCTGCCGATAATACAGCTTCTTCAGGGTTGTTGAGGAGTTCATCTGCCAGTTCCGGGTCGTAGGAGTTTAGGTGAGTCCAATCTACCGCTAGGGAACGTTTTGGAATCACTGTGAGGAGATCCTTGAGTCTGTTGAGGTAAACCGGGTTGCCCTCATCGTCGACGTATTCCCGAAGGAACCTGGCAAAACGTTCGATCATCTCTTCCCTCTCCATCCTCCATCACCGAGCCACTCATCCCGTATCTTCGATAGTTGCAGGTACACGCGCCTCTCCTCGGGGGAGAGGCGTGACAGTATCTCCAGGCTGTTGGGCCGAAGCATGACCGAGTTCAGGATCTTCTTGAAGCGGATCACCTTGAGGTGCTCCAGCTTTTTCTTCAAGTTCGCCAGCTTTGTAAGCTTTACGTTGATGGTCTCTATACCATCTCCAGCATTTAGCCGGACGTAGTTCTCAAGGTAGTATATGTAAAAGGTCGCCCTCTCGTAGAGTCCAGGGGGGAGCGGGGTCAGGGGTTCGCCCTTTCTTTCCTCAACTATTGTTCTATCTATCTCGCCTATCACCTTATCCGCCTCATCGATGACTTCAACCACTTCGTTCTCCCACAGCTCTTTCGCCTTCCAGTCCTCTATGAGTACGGTGTCCCCAACATTCCAATCACCGAAGGGCCGCAGGATTTTGACGGCTATGAGTGCTCTCCCTGTGAACATACCACCACCCTCTCAAATAACTCACTCGGTGCATGGATTTAAAGACCTTTGGGCATTGGCTGTGGGATGGGTTAAGCCTATAAGCCCTTGTACCCCATCCACTGTGGTGGGAACATGAGGATAGGGATAATGAGCGACACCCATGACAACCTTCCCGCAATACGAAAAGCGGTGGAGTTCCTAAACGCCAGGCCCGTTGATCTGGTAATCCATGCAGGCGACTACGTTGCACCCTTTGTTGCAAACGAACTCAAAAACCTTAAGGCCCCTCTCAAGGGGGTGTTCGGCAACAATGACGGCGAGCGGAAGGGCCTTTACGAAGCCCTTGGTATCTATGATGAGATTCTGGAGGTAGATGCCGACGGAATGAGGATTGCCGTAACGCATGGAACGGATGAACGTATAGTTCGCGCCCTTGCAAGGAGCAGGCTCTACGACGTGGTCGTCGTGGGCCACACACATCGCTACGAGATAAGGGAGGAGGGCAGGACGATACTCGTCAATCCCGGTGAAGTGTGTGGTTATATAACGGGCGTTAAGAGTGTTGCACTCTTGGACAGCAGGCGGAGGGAGGTCCAGATATTCAACATCGAGAGCAAGGAACTTCTGGGGGCCATGAGCCTCTAACAAGTGTCTTTAACGGACTTCTAAATGTTCTCACACGTTGAAGGCGGTTCGTATGCAGGACGTGCTTGCACCCCGGGAAAGACATGATGCGGTTGTTTTCATCGGTGTTGACAGAAGAGAGAACGTTGAGTTCATCAGAGTCTACGCACTTGACAAGGTGCTGGCGGCCAAAACCCTCCAGGAGTTCTTTGAGGCGAGGGGTATACTTCCCTCAGATTTTGTAGTGGTCGAGAGGGGTTTTGAAGGCGTGAAGGGTAAGGGCGCCATAACCACGCGAAGTGAGGGCGAGCTCTCAGCCAAGCTCTCCCGGCTGGGGTTGAAACTTCTCTCCAACGGCGTTCTATTCACCTCCGGTGTTAAAGAGGTTTATTCAATGACATTAGTCAGTCAGAGGCTCCTTGGGGAATTTTCAGGAAAATCGGGCAGTAATTCCAGAGAAACGACCAAGTTGAAGCTTCTGGATCTTGGAGAAAGTGCCCTGGTTGAGAACCTTCGGGGCATCGACCTGAGGCCCTACCTCCCGGAGAATGCCCTTTTACTGAGGGAGCCTGAGGTTGAGCGGGCTGCAGCGCTCATGGAATCCGGTAAACTGCTCATCGTGGAGACGGCAGATGCTTCAAAATATTCCTCCCTGGAGTTTTCGGTGGTGATAAGGTTACCCCCCCTGTCACCCAGAGAATTTGCGGAGGAGGTTTCGCATGAACTGGGCTTCGAGGTGCCCTACGGGATGTTTGTAAAGCTTCCCCCTGAGAAGCGTGGTGTTAGGAACGCAAGGGTTGTGGCGAGGGTGGCTCGGAAGCTCCGGGAAAAAACGGGGAAAGAATGGGAGGAGGCTTTGAGCCTGGCCCTCCGGCTCCATCTGGGGGTCTAAGACGACAGTCCCCTGAAGTACTCCACAACCACATCATGGAACTTCCTGTTGTGCTTTCCGAGTGACGCCAGCAGGAACTCCTCCAGTTCCCCGTTTCCGCGAACAAGGTATGCCAAGAGAAGCGCCTCTTCGACATTGAGGTTCCCCAAGATGTCTGCGGTTGCGTCCATAAAGGCCCCTTTCCTCTCGCTTTTGCCGGCT
>JALVUT010000108.1 GCA_027035445.1 Thermococcus sp. | reverse complement strand
AAGCCTTGGAAACCCCCTCCAAGGCTTCATGGGATATATTACCTATCTTTTAGCCCCGGTTTACGGTTCTTACGCCGTTTCCTCTGGGATCCTGTTGGTTGATTCAAACATGGCCAACTGGATTGCTTTCGTCCTTTCGGTGCTTTGGGGGGTGGCCTATCCTTTCGTCTTCAAAAGGAGGGAGGTGCATCCAGGCTAATCAGCACGTCCCATTGGTGAGGGAGCTTATCAACTTTGTAGTTACAGGAATGAGAAAGGCCTTCTTCGGGGCTTTATCCAGGAGCCACTCCTCTATCTCTATGGCCTTCGCTTTTCCTTCCCTCATGGCCGTTCCGATGTTCCTCGGGGCGATGACGTCTCCAGCAAAGAATATCCCAGCCTCCTTCAGTATCTCCTCGTTGGCACAGACAACCTCCTTAATTGGACTCGTCGGGAGCTGGCCGATGGCATAGGCAACTATATCTGCATCGGTTACGAAGTGCTCATCCGTCGTTACGACACTTCCCTCAACTATTTTGGTTCCTGCGAACTCGACGCCGTGGGCCCTCTCCGTCCCGATAATCCTAACCGGCGAGGCCATACTGGTGAACTCAAGCCCCTTGCTGATCAGCTTCCTTATCTCGGTCTTTGCATAGCTGTGTTCAAGGGAACGGCGGTAAACCATCGTGACCTTCTCTGCCCCCAGAAGTCCAGCCTCTATGGCAACATCAACAGCCGTGTAGCCGGCTCCGATTATGACGGCATGCTTTCCATCTAGGTCTGGAATCCTATCCCAGGGGTAGTAACCCATTCTGGCCATTTTTATGTGATGGAGCAGGGTTAAGGCATCGTAAACGCCCGGCAACTCGACGCCCGGAACTTTCAGCTTTCTCGGTCTCCACGCCCCTGTTGATATGAGAAGTGCGTCGAATTCATTCAAAAGCCTCTCTAAGGACACGAAGTGCTCTGCCCATTCATCACCGAGTTCCCTGGGTGAGTCATAGACCACCTTTGTCCTGAAGTGGAAGTTGACACCAAGTCTCTCAAGGTCTTTCCCACCCTCCCTAATGGCTTTTATCGGAATCCTAACTTCAGGGATTACAAAGGCGACCATTCCACCCCCTTCGGGCATCTTCTCGTAAACGTGGGCCTCATAACCCCTGCAGGCGAGATAACCAGCCGCGGTGAGCCCTGCTGGACCGGCACCTATTATCGCTACCTTGAACGGCTTTGGGCCGCTCCTGTTCCTGCATATGTAGAACTTCACGCTTTCACCCCTAAAGTTTTTTGAAAAATCTGTTTAAAACCGAAGGTTTTGCACCTTAATATCCTTTCGCCCGGATAACTATCAAAACGACGAATTAGGTCACCTGAAATCGGGTAATCTTTGCCCATCCTCCAATCGGTACGCTTATTAACCGTCTCTCCAATCTGGAACCATGGGGGTCAAAATCAACCTCGATGGACTCAGGGTTCTGATAACAGCGTCATCGAGGGGAATAGGCTTCAACGTCGCAAGAGAACTTTTAAAGAGGAATGCAAGAGTTGTGATAAGCTCCCACAACGCAGAAAACCTCCGGAAGGCCCGCGCAGAGCTGGAAAAGTCCGGAGAGCTTTACGCCGTCAGAGCGAACCTTCTCAAGGGAGGGGAGGTTGAAAACCTCGTTAAGAAGGCCTGGGGCACTCTCGATGGCGTCGATGCCCTGGTCTGGAACGCTCCCAACGTCTCCTGCGAGCCCTGTCTCCTACACAAGGCCGGCTATATGAACTGGCTTGAAGCGGCAAAGCTCCACGCCATCGCTCCCGGTTACCTCACGAGTCTCCTTGTGAAGGAATGGCTTGAGAGAGGAATGAAGGGAAAACTCATCTATCTCAACTCTGTCTCGATAAAGGAACCGATGCCCCTGCTGGTTCTCGCGGACGTTACAAGGGCCGGATTGGTCCAGCTGGCCAAAAGCATTTCAAGAACCTACGGAAAGAAGGGCATAAGAGCCTACTCTGTCCTTCTCGGGAGCTTCGACACACCAGGGGCAAGGAAGAACCTCAGAAAGGTGGCAGAACTTCAGGGTGAGCCCTTCGAGGAGGTCTGGGGGAGGGAAGTTCTCTCGAAGACGCCGCTTCACAGGACCGGGAGATGGAGCGAGCTCGGCTCTTTAGTAGCATTCCTGCTGAGTGAGGAAGCTGAGTACATGCTCGGTTCAACATTTGTTATAGATGGGACCATGAGTAAAGGGATCTCCATCTAGGAAGCTGAGAGAGACGTTCACTAATCTTGCCCCGTGAACAACTTTGCCAGCCGTGGGAATATGATTCAGAAGCCATAAAGGAAATTCAAAAGTAGATTCCCATCTCCTCCGCTATCTTCCTGAGCCTCTCGATCCTCATCTCTGTGGGTGGATGGGTCGAGAAGAGGGTTGCCAGCCCAAGTCCCCTGAAGGGATTGATAATGAACATGTGCGCCGTTGCAGGGTTTCCGTTCTTCAGCGGTCTGTAGCGAACGGCCTCATCTATCTTCATAAGTGCGCTCGCGAGCGCCTGGGGCTTGCCACTTATCCTTGCACCACCCTCATCTGCAAGGAACTCCCTCGAGCGGCTTATGGCTGCCTGTATCAGCATGGCAGCTATTGGAGCAAGGATTGCAACCAGTATCACGGCGAGTACATTCTCACCATCGTCCCTATCCCCACCAAAGCCGCCGAATATAGCTATCCACCGGGCCCAGTAAGCCAGTTGGATTATGGCGCCAGCCATTGCCGCGGCAAAAGTTCCGATGAGCATGTCCCTGTTCTTCACATGGGTCAGTTCGTGGCCGAGGACTCCCTCAAGTTCGTCGCGGTTTAATATCCTAAGGAGCCCCTGGGTAACGGCCACGACTGCATGATCCGGATCTCTACCTGTTGCAAAGGCGTTGGGGGTGTCGGTAGGGATTATTGCTACCTTTGGTGTTGGGAGACCAGCCCTCTCGGCCAAGTTTCTCACAATGGAGTAAAGCTCCGGCGCTTCATACTCATCCACCACCCTTGCCTTATACCAGCCCAGAACGATTCTGTCACTGTACCAGTATGTTATGAAGTTGAAGAGCATTGAAAACAGAAACATCACTAACGCCAGGTTTGGCCCGCCGAAGAGATAACCTATCCCCATCAGCAGGCCCGTTAGGACAGCCATCAGCAGACCGGTTCTGAGCCACATAGCGAACCCCACTCTCCTCACCTCCGATAACGTCGCTCTCTCACTGGGGCAGTGCCCGCCTCAAGGTAACATTCGCAGTTCATAATAAAAGGTTTTGGAGGGGAACGGTTAATAGAAAAGAAAGGGTCTCACATGCCCATACCGCCGGGCATTCCACCCATACCGCCCATACCACCTGGCATTCCACCACTCTGGCTGCCTTCGGGCTTGCTGGCCTTGGCGGCGATGACGTCGTCTATTCTGAGGATCATTACTGCGGCCTCGCTGGCACTCTTGATAGCCTGCTTTGTAACCCTAAGCGGGGCAATAACACCACGCTCCATCATATCCGCAGGCTCACCCTCAAAGACGTCGA
>JALVUT010000107.1 GCA_027035445.1 Thermococcus sp. | reverse complement strand
CGCTGTAACTCCAGTCCCAGTCGCCGGCGACGTTAGTGCTGACATCTTTCCTCGCGAGGAAATCCAACGGTGTTTCGCCGTTGATGTTCACCAGCGTTGCCTCGTGCTCCCAGTTCCCCGCACCGTGCTCCATGTTGTCCCAGAAATACCACACCGTCACCGTCTTTATCGCCTCGTTGTTGAACTCCAGTATCTCTCCAAATCCCTTCGCGGTTATTTCCCTCACCTGATTCAGCGGGTCCACCACCACCCGGATATGTCTCGCCTCTGAAGCGAACATCGGTGTCCATATCACTTCCACCTCCGTCTCGTTATCCCCCGCAACGTACACGCTCTTCGTCGCTATCCACTCGTAGTCGTCGTAAAATCTCACCACCGTGCTCACTCCCGTGGAGCCGTAATTGTGTATCGTCGCCTGCAGCATGTACGAGTGCCCCACTATGATCTGCGGCAGTTCGCTGCTTATCTTTATCTCCGGCTCGTACACCGCCAGCTCGGGCCTGTACTCTAACTGCCCGAACCACTTTAGCGTGTGGAACAGTAACTGTGCACGTGCCTGCCGCGCCGGCGCTTTCGGTGCAAACTTGTACCTCAACCCGAATATGCCCTTTATCTCCGAGTAATCAAACGGCAGGAGCATCGCTTTGGTTCCCGTGGATGTTAGAGTCGCCACTCCAAACCCCCCCTGCGTTAGCGGATTCTCGTGCTTGTTGTATATCTTCTCCAGCTCCCGCGCATTGGTGGTGGATGCCCTCGCGTCCCTCAACAGTCCGTAACTCACCGCATTGGTGCCGTTCAGCAAATCTATATCCCCTGCCCCCGAACTTGCCTCGCTCTGCAGCACGTACGCCTGACCATTCGTTATCGAATTCTCACTGTTGTATCCGAACACCACGTACGTGCCCGACGTCAGGCCGCTGTGCATCTGCACCCCTAACAGATCGTCTAAAAGATTGTTGCCACTGCCGTACGTGGCGTTCTGCAGCACCTCCGGCATCTTATCTCCCATGAACATGAATCCCACGGTGCCCCCCTGCACCGCATTGACTATCGCCATGGCATCTTCGTGCCCTATGTAATTACCCGTGCTTCCCGGATTGCACGGCTCTGCCTGCGCCCAGATTACAAGATTATAATGCGAAAAGTACACGCCGGTCTCGTAGCCCCCGGGCAGATATTTCCTGTTGCTCACGTTCAAGGTTTGATACGCGTATCCCAAATCATCAAACGCCTTGAACAGCGTGCTCAAATTGGGATCCGTGGCGTTCGCATTCGCGTAAGTGGTGTTGTACACCACCAACGTGGAGAACTCCACGTATATGTTGTTGTTCAGTATGCTCGAGTCAAGGAAATTGTTTTCCTCGTTGGTCTCCTTTATCAGGTTGTACGGGTCCACGTACACCTCTATCTCGTGCGTGCCCGGCGTGGTGGGTATCCACGTGAAGTTCACGTAAACGAATCCTCCATTGCCCGGAATGATTCCTGTGCTGTTTGGATTCTGCGATTTTATCTCCGGCGATTTCACGCCGTCTATCTTCAAAAGAACCGTGGTGCTTATCGGCGCCACCCCGTTATTGGATACAACCGCAGTTATCGTGACCTTCTGCATGTACAGCGGGTGCGTGGTGGATAAAAGCAAATCATCCACAGCAACATCTACCCCCACTCTCCCCGTTATGTTGCCCAGCCACAGCAGCACGCGATACCCTATGAAGTTCTGCACGTAGTAGTGCATTATCCTCGAAAACTCAAAGCCAAAGTACACAAGCTTTCCTCCCTCCCTGTTGGTCTCGTACACCGCCACCGTTTTGTGCGAGCTGTCTTCCATAAGAACGTTGCCTCCGCTGCTTATGTACGCCACGTCCGCCCTGTCACTCGCAGTGCTACGGTCCACTATCAGCTGGTCCTTTATCTCCCTGCCATCGGGCAGGGTGAGGTTTATCGCATCGTTTACCACGCCCTGCACGTCTCCCGTGTAACTATCCTTTGATAATGTCAAATGGAAATAGGTATTCAGAATATTACTCGATACCTCCGGGCTGTCTATCCACAAAGCACCCCCATGCTCGTAAAACTCCGCAAGCTCGCTCATCTGCTGCTGCGATATCGCAGAGGTGGTGCTTCCATCTCCGTAGTACCCCGTCTCCCATATAACCAGATCGTAGCTGCTCAGCACACCATCATACGTCAACATCGTGTCTCCCAGTATGCGCTTCGTGGTGTACCCGTAATCGCACGTGTTCAAAAGATACTGGTAGTACTTGCTCACATCGTTCTTCGTGCCCTCTATCGCCTGGTCCGCGTCCACGAACAGTATTTTGGGCAATACCGTTATGTTCACGTTCGCCTCGTCCGGGTAATTATCGTCCTCGGGACTGCCGTCCACTCCCTCCACATCTATTACCTTCACAATCAGGTGATGGTCCCCCGACACACGGCCCATGGATGCTCCGGTGGCGTTGGTGCCCACTCCCTTCCACACAAACGTGATCGTGGTCTGCCCCGCAGGCGCCACACTGTACGTGCCGCTCGCAGGCATCGGGTCTCCTATGTTCGTGTGTATCAAAACCGCTCCACCGGGATACGTGGGATACTCGTCTATAACCTCAAGCTTGAATGTCGCTCCAACTCCTCCCCTGTTCTGCACCGTCACGCTCACGGTCACATCACTCATGTGTGTTGGACTTCCATCGCTGAAACTCACCATGTTCGGGTCCACAAACAAATCCGCTCCCTTTATCTCGCTGCCCCTGCTCACGTACAGGTACCCCCTGTAACTCACGTTCAAACCCCTCATATCCTTGACGTACACCGTCACCTGGTACGCCTTCCTCGGATCCAAATGGATGTCGTCAAACAGTATCTTCTGCGTCTCAAACATGTTGTTGCCCGCATACCTCATCTTCACGTACTTGCTCTCGTTCAAAGCGCTCAAATCCACTCCCACCTCGTACGTGCTCGGGTCCTCCCCCTGGTTAGGGTCAAACACTATCGCCTTCACGCTCGCGTACTTGCCCAGCACTATCGGCATGGGATCGCTCATTACCCCCACCATTATCCCCGGCAGGTTTATGTTCCCGTGCAACGTCGCAGTCCAGATCATCTTCATGTTCGCCTTGTCGTACAGCGCCACCGCCACGGCGCTGTCCGGCGTCACCACCAGATTATCCTCGCTGCTGTTGTACCAGAACTTCTCCCCCTGCGAAAACTTGTTGTCACTCGCAAAACTCTCCCCCAACGCACTCAGCATGTGCCTCTTTACCTGACTGTCTACCACCACTATGAACATCGTCTTGTCCGCCGGCAAACTCTCTCCCCCAACATTCTCCACCGTGATGTTCGCGTACGTCTTTCCTCCCGCCTCCACCAACTTCATGTTCGCGTTGAACTCGCTATACGTGCCCTCCTTCGGCATCGGTATCGTCTCTACATAGTAAAACACCGACGAAAACAGCGTTACCGTGATTAATAATACCAAAATGCTTCCCAATACCTCCGATACTCCTTCCTCTTGCCTCTTTACCTTCATCTACCATCACCAGCACCTCTCTCATCTCTTCTTCTCTATTTAAAAGTTTCGGGGTGTTTACCGGACA
>JALVUT010000106.1 GCA_027035445.1 Thermococcus sp. | reverse complement strand
GGCTTTATCTTAAAGTGATACTTCCCTCCCGCAAAGGAGAAGTTGTACTCGTCCTTCCTCAAGAGATTGTGTCCCTTTAACCCCTTCCATGCCCCCGAACCCAGTATGCTCACCCATTCTTGGGCGAGATAATCTCCATAATCCCTGAAGCCTTTCATTACTGACTCTATATCTCCTTCTGTATACGGTGACTCCGAGTACTGGCCTATTGCAGGTGGATTGCTCCAGTAGAAGTAGTTGTTTCCGTACCTGATCTCGGTCACCACACTATCTCCAGTGCCGAGGGCGCCAAAGTTGGGCAGGGGGTTGAGGAAGTGCTCGTCGGTGGCGTTGGTTCTCTCCTTTACCAGAATAAGGCATTCAAATGGAGCCGTCATGTTGGGGTTGTTAATCGGTGTCAGCTTTTCATAGTAAGCGAAGAGGTTGAACACACCCAGGTCCTTTTTCCGCCCGTTCTCGTTGGCATAGACATGGGCTTTGACGTAGCCACGCCTCTTCTCCACCTCATAGGTGTGCTTTCCGGATGGGGTCTTAACTGTAAAGGTATACCTGACGTAGGTGATGTAGTACTTTTCACCGCTGAGGTTAACAGGATTGTACGCATCCCATGGAGCCCTCCAGGTTGCAAAGGAGGTGGTTTCAGTGCCCCCACCAGATCCTTCAGAGCTCCCTTCGGTACCACTGGTAGAGGAACCGCTTCCCAAGTTGCTGGATTCGGAATGCGTCTTGGATGTGTTCCCCTTACCCCCGCCGCCGAGACAACCACTGGCAAAGGCCAGACCGAACAAGAGTAAAACCAGCACTATAACTCCAAGTTTTTTCATATTATTCCCTCCGGCCTTTAAGGTAGCTTTTACTAATCAATTTACTAAGAACCTCTTCTTAAACCTTTTTTAAGTTTCAAATGAATCTGCAGCATTTCGAAAAACATATAAGCGAGGAGAGGGGGGTTTCAGAGGGTGAAGATGAGTTCTCTGAAATCCACCGCTCCCCTAATCTTCCCGCTGAGGTAAAGTGGGATATCAAAAACCCTTGAGACCTTTGAGATTATTCCAACGTCGGCTGTGGCGACGTTCTCAAAGGACTTCAGCTCAAAGTCAGGGCTCCTCACGAGGATGACATCTCCGTTCAGTCCGAGTTCGGCCATCTTTTCCTCAGTGAGCTTTTTAACTAGTCCGCTCCTCGGGATGTTCTTTCCGTAGAAGAAAACCGCCTTCCCAACCTCGAGTTCCGCCAGTCCCTCCAGAACGGCCTTTACAACCTGACCCGTCCTCCCGCTGACCCGGTATTTTCCCTGATATTTGAGATCCCTGACGAGGCCATCCTCACAGAGTATTGCTTTTCCCTCAAGGAGGGATTCGGTGGTTATGAGAACGTTGAAGCCGTCTACGGCGAGCTCTAGGCCTCTGATCTCCCCCGGTCTCACTAGTTTTTTCCTGATCTCCTTGATCCACGAGTCAGGAAATACACATCTGGCGAGAAGGTGTCGTCCCTCTTCCTCCAGCCTGTAGTGGTTGGCAACGAATTCGAGGGCGCTCTTCTTCCGGTAGCCCCTGTTGAGGAGGTATTTAAGGTCCAAGTAGGCATCTTCAAGGCTCATGCTGATCCCTCAGATGGAAGTTCGGTGGCAACTCAGACGGTTTTCTCTAGGATCTCTCCCATAGTGTGTATCCTCAGTTTTACCCTGCCGCTCAGGAGGGAGCTTTTGACTTTCTTCGTGAGGATCTCGTCCACCTGGAAGACCCCGGCGGGGTGCTTCATCCAGATCTCGATCATTATCGGCTCCTCCCCGTCACCCTCCCTTATCTCAACGCGCTCGATGGCCAGGGCCGAGACGGCGTGGATGTCTACCTTGTCCTTTTTGTGCACCAGTCTGCTCCTTCCGGCCTCCATGTCACATCCGTCCGCTATCGTTACGAGACTTCCCTCGATAGTCGTGCACGGCACGTGCTCATCGTGTGTGTATATCGAGTTAAGGGTCAGGGCCTTCAGAAGGAGCGGATCTTCCGCATCGAATTCTCTCGCCAGCCTCTCGATTATCGGTTCGGCGAGCAGAACGCTGAACTGGTAGTGATTTATCCTGTGGACCATGTTCCCCAGGTCATGGAACAGAGCGCTGAAGGCCACGATGAACTTGCTCCACCGTGTGGGCTTTCCAAGCTTCTCTGCTGTTGTTTTTATACCCGCTTCGTTCACTAACCGCAGGAGCTCAAGTGCCCGCCTGGTCGTTAAAAGGACGTGAACCGGTCCGTGATCATTGAACTGATAAACGTTCAGAACGATGTAGTTTGTGGTCTCGAAATACTTTCTGTGTTCTTCGAATGCTCGCTTGTACATGTTGTAGAGTCCCTCATCGTCCATCAACTCCCGGATCTCCTTTAGAAGCCCCTCCTCTATGTACATACTTTCCACCTATTTTAGTGGACGGAAAGGAGTTTTAAGGCTTGTGAACAGGTTTTGAGAGGTTTCGTTATGGCATTCCCTAGTGTCGGAAGGTTGTGCTTTAGCCCAGCATGCCGTCAAGCGCCAGTATCTTCTTTGAGCGCAGGTAGACTACGGGAACCCCCACAGCACGGAGCCTTTTTTTGAGCTCCCTGTCGTTTGTGCAGACAATAACATGCTCGTTGCTCACTGCAAATTCGAGAATCTGGTCGTCTATGGGTCTTATCCCGAACTCGCCTATCCTAACCTTTTCAAACCTATCCGCAAGCTTTCTGGCCATCTTTATCGCCATGAGGTCCCTTCCACGTGATTTCCTCTCTATGGTGTCCAGCTCTTTGAGGACGACGTTTGGTATGACAACGCGGAACCTGACATCCAGAACCCTGGTCAGCTCTCCTAGTATATCCACTCCAAACTGCCCGGGAATGAGCAGGAAGTTTGTGTCCGGCAGAACGAGCCACTCACGCTTTTTAAGGGTCATAAAAATCACCAAAAAAGAGGTCAGCCTCCGATGAAGCCATAACCAATGAGGCGCCATCTCGAGCCGACCTGTCTGCTTATAGCTAGTCTATCACCGTTCTCGGCACAGATTGGAATCTGAAGTTTCATCTCGATCTCGTCCTTTCCAAGCCCTGTGACGAGCCCCATAGTTCTCGCGGTACCCACGTTGAGCAGGAGAACCTCGCGTTTCTTGATGGGTTCGACCCGCAGTTCCTTCTCCGTCCCAACGACCCTCTCGAGGAGGTGCACCTCTATCCTCAGCTCTTCCCTGATAGGTGGTAGCTTCCCTGGCCTTCCAACGACGTTCCCGGCCATGAGGTCGCCCTTGGTGAGAAAGGGATCGAGTGTTGTCCCAACTCCGACCAACCCACCGGGATGGGCCGTGTCAACGAACCTTCCACCCGCTTGGAGGGAGACTACTTCGGTGGTTATGGGCTCGTACTTTATCCTTCCGTGATCTTCGTAGGGAACACCGGGTCTTATCTCGATCTCGTCCCCGATCTTGAGCTTTCCCTGCACGATTGATCCGCCTATAACCCCACCGACGAGCTTTTCTGGAGGGGTTCCAGGTTTGTTAACGTCAAAGCTTCTCAGAATCAGCATCTTCGGGGCTTTCCGAAGGTCGCGTTTTGGTGTGGGTATAAACTTCTCTATGGCTGCGAGGAGGACATCGACGTTTGCACCGTGAAGTGCTGAGATGGGGATTATAGGTGCGTTTTCGGCCACTGTCCCGCTTATGAACTCTTTTACTTCCCCGTACCTTTTAAGGAGGGTCCCCCTGTCCACGAGCTCGATTTTATTGAGTGCGATGACAACATGTCTGTTCCCGACTATCTGGAGTGCCATGAGGTGTTCCCTCGTCTGGGGCATTACCCCCTCGTTGGCAGCTATGACTAGAACCGCGCCGTCCATGAGGGAGGCACCGGCGAGCATCGTGGTCATCAGGGCCTCGTGGCCGGGGGCGTCTATGAAAGAAACGCGCCTTTCAAACTTGGTTTCATGCCCGCAGTAGGGACAGACCGGGGAACTGGAGTACCTGCCGCAGTTCGGGCACTTCCTTATCTCGGCATCGGCGAACCCGATCTTTATTGTGATGCCCCTTCTCATCTCTTCGCTGTGTGTGTCAGTCCATATTCCCGTGAGGGCCCTTGTGAGCGTGGTTTTACCGTGATCAACGTGACCGACCATCCCTATGTTAACTTCAGCCTGTTTAAACTCCTTCTTCTTTGCCATCTTCTCTCACCCCTAAGTGGTAGAAACGATGGGCGCTTATTAAGGTTTCTTCACTGCTCCTGTGCTGGTGTTACCGCATGTTGGATGAAGTAATCCCTTGAGGTTTTCTCTCTGAATTACTGTGATTTAGTCCCTGGGTCTCTTCGAGTGCTTGTCTTGTGTCTGTCACCCAAAGACCCAGCCTGCAATAAAGAGCGCCGACGCACTCACCATAAACGCCATCGCCAGGAGGTATCCTTCAGGCATGTAAGGTGCCCTTTGGCATATCCCCTCGGGAAAGACTTCCCACGGCGTTAAAATGCTGTCTAATGGTGTGGTGAGTAGTAAGAACGATACGAATGAGCCAATGAGGGTGGTATTCCTATGCTTTCAAGGTTTTCTCGTCCTAGTAACTTTCCGAGGAAGTACCTGGGATATAGGAACACCGCAGCGGAAATTAGAATGTCCATGTAGGAGTTCGTTAAAATACCAGCTAACATGGAAGTTCCTTCCTTTTTCCTCTCCCTTAAAGCTATTGTCCAGCCAAGGGTGAAGGAGGAAATAATTAGGGAGAGGAAGACTGTCATCAGTATCCTCGGGTCCCTAATTCTGGTCACATCCTGCTTCAGCATTTGATTGAGTAGTTGCAATGTACTTTGTGCCGATCTCTGTGCTTTGGGGGCAGTTGGCAATAAGGGAAGATGGCGAAAAAACTAGGCAACTCCTCCTTATGATATCCTTCCACCTGTGTGATTTAAGATGAACGCCAAGATGAACTCTATAATGAGGCCAAGGAGAGCAAAGTATTCTCTTTTTATATTGACAATAAAAGCTAGACCAAGCCAGAGGATCGTGAAGAGACCTATTGCGGTGATGTCTCTCTTTGGAACAATTCCCTCAATGTATCCACCCAGTACAACCATAAATACAATCCCGCCGACCTGAATCCATGTTAATGGCCGGCTAACTCTCCTTGGTATATTAAGCAGTGCCAGCAGGAAAAGGAGGAAAAAGTAAAGAGTGGGAAGTACAAGGCTCCAACGTTTCATAGTCTCACCTCATGGGTTTGGGATGTGATAATCGTTTTTAAGGGTGCTGGGGCCAATCCTGAGGTACTTCAGAACGGGTCCGTAGACGTACATGGGTGGCAGGGGTGGTGTCCACTGCCAGTGCCATTCATTCTTCCAAGCCACCCACACCCAGAGGCAACTGTACTCATCAACAAATGAGGAGCTAAGGACCACTCCTGCAATGAATCCTGCTATGGCTGCTATTACAGCGCCCGGAGCACTCCCAGCATAAAACCCAATATATGCGCCAACTGCAGTCGGACCCAGACCTAGCAATATTTCTGACATGCGTTGTGAAAAGTGTAAGTGAGTCAGCGATTGCCTTTTATCTTCACTGTGTCCCAGGGTTCAATTCCGTAGTGCTTGTAATCCGGGTGAGGGTACTTTATCATGTAGCCCTTGACAAAGTACACCCCATCCCACCAGTAGTGTTGCTGTGTGGTTGAGGCCATAATGTTACTTGACTCCTTGGTAGTCCCTGGCTTTGATATTAACTGTTTTGTTCTCAATCCAGGAGCTACCATGTTTATTGGAGTTCTTGTGGAGTAAGCGACTCCAGAAGCATCTTTGACAGTCAGTAGGTATGAATCGCCAATCCTGGTGGATGTGATGTGAACAACGTCGATTATCTCGCTGGTGGTTGTGTTCTTGATGATTATCTTCGCTTCTCTGCCGTTGGTTTTGTAGTCGATTAATAGGTCACCAAAAGTGAAGACCTGCCGAGTTGGTGTGTCCACAAGGAGCTTGGCCTGGAAGTCCTTCATGAAAACTACCTTTGCGTGGGGATTTTGGGCGGGACTTGACATTGCTGATGCACTTCCGGCTGTAACTCCAACCATTAGCAGTCCCAATAGGACTGCGAACAACGGCTTCCACTTCACGAGGTTCACCTCTTTAAGGTTTTTGCATTATATCATAACCAACTTTTCCTTTTATTATTAGTAAAAATTCTTCCTTTTTTGAGTATAAATTCATTTGGAGTTGCGTTTTCCTTTTAGACCGAGTCAAAAGAAGCCAGAGTAAAAGAGTTGTATGGTAATGCAACCGGAGAATTTAAACGGCTACAGAAACAGAAGCAAAGGGAAAGAAGCTCAGAAGACGAGCTTCATGTTGATCTGCACGATCTCGGGGCTGATGGTGTTGCCCCTGACGGTCTTCTTCCTCCTCTCACCGCGCTCCTTGGGCCTGAAGCCCGGGCCGCGGGAGACGAGTATCTTGACCCTCCTCGGGCCGTGAACGTCTGGTCTCATGGCGAAGCCATCCCTGTCGGTTCCTCCGGTTATCCTGAGCTTTGCGTCACCCGGAATCTCCTCGCCAAACACCTCACTGAGGTTAAGCCCGAGCTCGCCCGCTGGAACCTCGTCGCCAATGCGCCTTCCAAGCAGTCTCTCGGCGGCGGCACCGCTTATCTCAATCTGTCTGGCCATGCCGTTCTTTGGGTTGGATATAACGAGCTTAAATGTAGCCATTTCCTCCCACCTCCTCTGTCATTAGCGGGATTCATTGGGATAATCCCTTATCCAGTGAGCGCTGTGGCTCACCCCTTAAAAAGTTTCCTCATAAAAGTAAAATGAAGGAGTCAACCACCGCCGAGGCGGTATATCCAGTACCAGAGCCTGATCGTGTACTCGACGGTTGGCGGGTAGCTCTGGACTACTTCGGTAATCTCCATGTTCTTCCGGAAGGTTGGAGTGTCTGTGGTTTCCAGGTACTTTTCGAGGACTTCTTTGCTTGGGGCCCGCCATATGATGTAGCATCCACCGTTGAAGTTGTACGAGGCAACGAACTCGATGTCTCCTTTAAGGGGGAGCTGTCTGAAGAAGTCGGCCGCTTCCTTAACTACTGTGAGGCTTTCTTTCTCGGGGTAGCGGTGGGTGGTGAGGTACATCGGCATGCGAACACCTCCAAATATATTAATAAAGTTTCATACATTGGTGTCAGAGGGAGCACCGCAGGGTGAGAGGGTGCTGACTTCCGGGTGCTCCTGTTTGGGTTCACCCACACAGAACCTGCTATGCTGAATCTTGAGCTTATAGTATATAAAGATTTTTATCTTGATATCTTAATATATACCAAGAAATAATTTTCTATAATTGTCCAAAAAATTATATTAAAAAAGCAGTGTGCATGTCAATCACAACTTTTTTATATGGAAGTGTCTAGTCCCTTTAAGAGGTGAGAGAAAATGGCAAGGGAGAAGACAACACTTCCACCCACCGGCGCCGGGTTGATGAGGTTTTTCGATGAGGACACAAAGGCCATAAAAGTGGGTCCAAAGGGTGTTATAGCCTTGGCCCTTATCCTGATCGCTGCTGAAGTTCTGCTCTATGCCTTCGGCCCGCAGATATTTGGTTAAATAAAGCTCGTTTTCTTTAATCCTCTTGCGTTTAGTTCTTCGTTAATTATTCCCCTTACGACCTCTTCCAGTTGGCCCTGGAGGAGCTTATCAACGTCGTCTTTTATCTTGTCGATATCGTGTCTGAGACCTTCGAGCAGTTTAATGTACTCCCTTGCCATCTCCAGCTGTCCTTCCTGTCTAACAAGCTGTTCCTTGAGGTGATCGAAGTCCTCCTTCATAACCTGGAACTTTCTGAGCTCGTGTTGAAGTTCATCGAGCTTCTTGTTCAACTCGTAGTTTTCCCCTTTAATCTTTTCAACCAACCGTTCTTTGCCCTCAAGCTCTCGTACGAGGCTGTTATATTCCTCGGCTATCTGGTTGAGCCGTTCTACCTCCCTTAATGGAGGTACTTTTCCATTTCCAAGGATTATAACGTCAGGACCAACGTTGACTATATCCTCCGGTCGTATCTTCAGTTTTTTCTCGTTAGAGAACATCCCTGGGTGTGATCCTTTCCCAAGATTTTCCACGAGTTTCATCTTCAGGATGAAGTAGAACTGATCTCCCTCGACCTCAACGTTTATGTCGGTTACAAACCCCAGTATCCTGCCCTCCGTCAGTGAGATGACGAACTTGTTAATGAGTTGATTTGCCCTGGCCTCGGTAGCCTCCACCATGAACCTCACCGTCATTAATTGTGCCAGCAACTACTTAACCTTTCCGCCAATCCTTATAAAACAGGGCAAATTACATGGATGGGGGTGAATCATGATAATCTTTGTGGGACGCTCGAACGTCGGTAAGAGTACCCTCCTATTCAGGCTCACGGGAAAGCTGGTGAAACGGGGAAGGCGGCCAGGGGTAACAAGAAGGCCTGTTGAGATCAAGTGGCGTAACCGAAAGGTCGTTGATATGCCCGGCTTCGGGTTTATGAGCGGGGTCTCGAAGGCGAGACAGGAGAGAATAAAGGATGAGATAGTTCGTTTCATAGAGGAGAACGCTGATGACATAGAACTGGCAATTCTGGTCGTTGATGGGAAGTCGGCACCGGAGATCATAGAACGGTGGGAGAGGAGGGGGGAGATCCCGATAGACATTGAGTTCTATGCCTTTCTGCGGGAACTTAACATCCCGACGGTAATTGCCGTTAACAAGATCGACAAGGTTCGCAACGTGGAGGAGAGGCTGAACCTTCTTGCGAAGAAATTTGGGGTTCCCTACCGGCGGATTCCCGAGGTCTTCGTCCCGGTATCTGCAAAGTTCGGCAGGAATCTCGACGGACTCAGGTTAATGATCGAGAAAAAGACGGGAAAAAGGAAACCCTCAGAGAACCTCCAGGACAACGTGGGTGATGGTCTCGCGGACACCGTCCAGTGAGGCTATCTCCTCAAGTATCTCATCAAGCTTTGTCTTGTCGGCCTCTATTATAAGGTCTATGTCCCCAGTGACCCTGTAGATCCTCTTTATCCTGAGGTTCTTAACACTCTCGTAAACCCTCTTTCTCTTAGTTGGCTCTATCCGGACAAAGACGAATACATCCCCCTTCTTCTCCCCCAGCAGGTCAAGGGCCTTGTCAGTCAGGTCTATAAAACCCCTGCCCGTTCTTATGTATCCAAGTTCCTTGAGTACCTTCAAGTGGTTGCTGAGGGCCTGCCGTGTTATCCCCAGTTCCCGGGCCAGTTCATCCTGGGTCTTTTCAACCGTGTGGACTTCTATGGTTTTCCCCTCTGTGTAGAACTTTTTTAGAAGTCGAACCTGCCTGGAGGTAAGTGCCGATCTGTCGTTCATTTTTAAGCCTCCTTTTACACGTCTTTAATTCGGACGTTTATTAAACCAACATTTGTTTGGGGTTAATGTCAAAGTTTTGATTCATTGAGATAACAGGTTGACATTTTATAAGGCTTTCTCTGAAATTAAACGGTGGAATCCCATCCCTGGAGGTTATGAGGTAAGTTTTTAATTTCACAGGGGTATCTTGAACCATGGACAAGACCACCTACACCGTTGATGTGCCCGATGATAGGTTTGAGGTGCTCGAGGCCATCAGGAAGCATGGAAAACCCTTGAAGCTTATGCTGGTTGGGGATGTAGACAGCGGTAAGACCACCCTCCTGATGTTCCTGCTCAACTCCCTGATGGAAGAGGGAGTTGATGTTGCCGTGATAGACAGTGATGTTGGTCAGAAAGGCATCTTGCCCCCGGCCACGATCAGCCTTGCGTTCCCCTCCAGTGGGGTCTCCGCCATTGGTGAGCTGGAACCCTCTGCCCATTATTTTATAGGAACAACCTCTCCAGCCCAGTACGTCGGTGAAATGGCAATAGGGGTTAAAAAGCTCGCTGACATGGCCTCTGGACAGGCCGATGTTGTCATGGTAGACACGACGGGTTTCGTGACTGGAATTGGGGCAGAAATGAAGCGTCTTAAAGCGGAGCTCCTGAGACCTGACTTTACCTTGGTACTGGAGCACTCGGATGAAATGAAAAGCCTGAAAAGAGCTCTCTCCCCTTACACAAGAATTTTAACACTTTCTGTGAGTGACAAGGCCAGACTGCACTCCCCAGAAGAGCGCAGGGCTATCAGGGCCGACAAGTGGAGGGACTACTTCTCAGGCTCCGGTGTAGCTGATGTCGACCTCAGGGAAATCGTGCCAACTGGTACGGGGCTCTTTCACGGCAGTCCGCTTAACGTGAAGGAGAAAAGGCTTTTGGCCTTGATTTTCGATTGGGTGGTTCTTGCAGGGTGGTATGAAAGGGGCTACACCGTTGTTAAAGCTGACTCGGGGAGATTTCCACGCCACTTCAACCGCTCTGTTCTCCATGTGGTGGACTTTGAAAAGCTCAGTAACCTGCTCGTTGGCTTCGTGGACGAAAGCGGTCTCTGCCGTGGTCTTGGAATACTGAAGTGGATTAACTTCAGTGAGATGAGGGCTCAGGTACTCACGCCCCTTATTGAGGAAGATCTGGCGGAGGTGGTTGAGATGCGCTTTGGTCGTATCAGGGTGCTTGAGAATGGGGAGGAGCTGGGCCTTCTCAGAAGGGAGGAACTCTAGCAAAGGTTTTTAAAGTAACATCCCAATCGGGTTAGGTGGCCCTAATGGAGTTCAAGGCGTTCTTGGAGATAACCCGGCCGCATAACTGCCTTCTCGCTGGGTTAGTTGGTCTGCTGGGCTCAATAGTGGCTGTAGGTCACTTCCCTGACTTGGGAATCAGTGTTCTTGTTTTTCTGGTCGTTACCCTTGGTTGCTCAGGAGGGGACACGATAAACGACTACTTTGACTACGAGATCGATAGGATAAACCGTCCTGAAAGGCCCCTCCCGCGGGGTGCAATGACGAGGAAAGCCGCGCTCTGGTACGCGGGCCTGCTGTTCACAGTGGGGTTGGTGTTGGCTGTGTTAATAAACCTTTACGCGTTTGCCCTTGCGCTGGTCGCTTACACGGTGATGTTCCTCTACGCTTGGAAACTCAAACCAATGCCCTTCATTGGTAATCTGGTGGTTGCAAGCCTTACCGGGATGACACCTCTCTACGGTGCAGTGGCCGTATGCAAGCTTGGACTGGCGGGTTACCTTGCCCTCTGTGCTTTCCTGGTCAACGTTGCTCGCGAGGTCATCAAGGATATAGAGGATCTGGAGGGGGACCGGGCTAAGGGCGCTAGAACCCTTCCCATAATATGGGGGAGGAAAAAGGCTGCGTACATAGGCGTTCTATTTGCGCTGTTAACCGTGGTGTCCTCCTTTCTGCCGGTCAGAGAGGGGGTGGGCGTTGGCTACTGGACTATGTTTCCAGTTGATGCCGTGATACTCTACGCCGCGTGGCTGATCCTTAAAAGTCAGGATACTTTGAATGCTCACAGGGCTCAGGCGTTGCTTAAGGCGAGCATATTCCTCGCGGTAACGGCGTTCCTGATCGCGGCACTTGTTTAGGGGGTGAGGAAATGAATTTCAAGACTGAACTCACTGAAAACTTGGAGACGGAGGATCCCTGGACCATAGTCACTTTTAAGACACCTCATGGACCGGGAATAACGATGGCCGAGATGGTTAAGGCTGTGGAGGATCTGGGCTGGAAGGTTACGTTCAAGGCCAACTGGTGGACGGCGGATATCCCGTACGGTCTCCTGCGGCTTGATCTGAAAAAAGATGGGCATGGGAAGATACTGATCGGTAAGTGGATACTTGGGGAGAAATACGAGCTCATCAGGGTAGACAACCTCCCCCTGGAGGCTGGAAAGGAGGAGTTCTTCCGCATGGTGGATAGCATAACCTCAACGCTTATCTACGACCCGGTCATAAGGACGATGAGGGAGCAGTACTAACCCTCTCTCATGTTCTTTTGTTTTTCTCCCATTGTTAACTAACCCGGGGGAATAGGATTTAAAAGAGGGAAGTCACAGAGGTTCGTAGTAGCCTATCTCCGGCTCGTATATCTCCCCTTCCGCCAGCAGTTGAGTCACGGCCTCTTCTATCATCTCCTCGCTGAACTCCTGTGAGAGTTTCTTGGTGATAAACTTGTGGGAGAGTGCCTTTCCTTTTTCCCTTAGGAGCTTCATAACAGCCCTTTTGGCTTTTTCAAGCTCAGGATTAACCTCTTTTTTCTCCTCTCCCTCCGCCTCCTCTTCAAAGAGCTCTTCTTCCATGCTTCTCTGTTCGAGCATAAGAGTGTACAGCTCATCTATCGTCATCAGGAGATCCTCGCTGATGCCCCTGTTCTTGGCTATAACCTTGGCCTTTGCGGTTATCCCGTATTTGTCATAGATCTCAAACGCTTCCTTGGCTTTCTTTGAGTGTTCCACCTTCTCCTTGAGGGCCTCAAAGCGGTGGAGTATCCACATGTTCGGATGAACGGGGGTCACCCCCTCGACGAGCACCTGCTTGTCATCGCGCCACTCGCCGACTTTTCCGATTATCTGGATCAGGTCACCTTTCTTAACGAGCCGGATGAAGCGGGTGTCGTCGCGAAATCCAAGAACCCAGATGGTCCCGGTTCCGTCGTCGATCTGAAGCTTTCCATAGGTCTCATCCTCGCTTATAACCGGATCCCTGACGACGGTCGCCACCAGTTTAACGCGGTAGACCTTGCGGGCATCCCTCGTTATCACGTAGTTGGGCTCAAAATCACCCTCACTTTTGACGTAGTACCCTTCAAGAATGTCCTTTATGTAAACCCGACTGGCGGATAGGCGCTTCCTCATTCTGACCACCATGTTAATGCACTTTCAACCTTGGGCAGGACTTTCCTCTCCAGTTCCCGGATCTCTTTCAGTGCTTCGAGGTCAGCATCGCTGAAGTCCTGTATGGCCTCACCGTATACATGAACCCCCTCCTCGTTCCGGATTAGCCTGCCAATAACCCTGACTATCTGCCCCACTTCGGGGAGCACGTTCTCCTCGCTCTCCACTAGGATCACCCCTGTCCCGTCATCAAGCCAGAAGGTGTAGTCCATCTTGTTTATCTTGAAGGCCTTACCTATGAGTGCGACGCGGGTGTCTTCCTCCTTGATCTCGGATATGTCCCTCTCAACTGCAGGCTTTCTTCGCCTGAACTGAACCTCCTCCATATCAGAGCACCTCCTTTAGAACCTCTTTAAGCTCGGTTCGTATCCGTGCGATTTCCCTGTGGTAGTCCACTTCCTCCCATCCGAAAGCCTTGAGGAGGAGCCCCAGGAACTTATCGTCTACAACGTTGCCCCTGACGATGATCTCCCTTCCGATGAGGTAGTAGTACTCCTCCTCCGCCAGCTTCCTTCCCGCCTCCTTAGGTGTGAGGCCGTCTTCTGTAAGGGCCTTGAATTTTTCGCTGATCTCTTCAACGTCCTTTCCAAGGAGATCCGCTGCATCGTCCCCGAAGAGGGTCGTCCTTATGTAGCCGCTCCCATCGTCCAGCCCAAAGTCGAGGATGATGACCTTAATCGGTTTTACTTCACCGTGCTCGGGGCAGATCCACGTGTCAGTGGACGGGTTGTAGTCCACCTTCCGCCTGCACTGGGGACATGCGTCGTAAACCGTCACGCGGTACAGCTTTGCAATGGTTCCCCTGACCTCCACGAAGCGCTCTCCTCCCATCAACTCCCCGATCCTAACGCGCTTGTAGTTATAGCTCCTGATTTCCTCCACTGGCGGGATCTCCTTCACACGCGGATCATCCGGGTTCTTGATTATCCTGCTTCTGAAGTTTACGTGGAGCTCCACTCCGTTCCTTCCCTCCCTTACGGAGGGGTCTATGATCTTGATCACGTCCCCCGTGCTAAGCTCGTTGTAGTATTTGCTCATCTGCCCATCCCAGAGAACCAGCCTTGCCTTTCCACTTGAGTCGTATATTATGAGGTTGGCAACATGCCCCTTTGAGCCGTCTTTCCTGGTGTACTCTCTGGGTGGGTATTTTCTCAGGATGCCGGCAACTACGTTGACCCCACTCATCCCTGGAACCAGGTCGCCTATGTGGGGGAGTTCCTCCTCCCCTTCAATGTTAACGTTCAGTTCCTCTGCCAGCATCAAAGCGGCCGCGTGCTCGGATATACCCTCGTGAGAAGCTATCTCTGATATCCTCTTCTCTATTTCAGCCTTTGAGAGGCCCTTCTGCCTCCCTATAACCTCGACGATTTGTGCCTTCGTCAGCACTGCCATAGAACTCACCCTGATGGTAATAACCTCTCCAACTATTTAAACTTTTCTCTGGGGAGAGAGTTTCAAAAAACCCGGTCGATTCCCTTCTCTAGGGAGGAAACGAGGGGGTTGAGGGCCAAAGAGATTACTCACTCTCCTCTGCACTCTCCTCCTTTCTCCCTTCCAGTTTCTCTATCAGGTCACTGTACTCGGCATGCACCACCTTCTTGAACGCCTCCTTTATTATTATCGGGTCGTTCTCTGGGAAGCCGTAGAGCTCTGCAAACTTCTGTGTTGTCCCGAGGAGCTTCGTCCTCTCGTAAGGCTCCGCGTAGACTAACCCCATGTTGAGAAGGTTCTTTATGTGTTCATACGCCTGGTTTCCCCTGAGCTTGACTATCTTGCTCTGTTCTATGGGCTGAAGGTACGCTATCAGGGCGAGCGTTTTCAGTTCCCCGGTTCTGAGGTCGGGCCTTGGCATCAGGTGGATGACCCTCTGAGAGTACTCTTGCTTTACCTGCATCACGTACTTATCCCCCAGGACGTGAACCACCTCAATCGCACTCTTCCTTTCAGCATATTCGGCGGCGA
>JALVUT010000105.1 GCA_027035445.1 Thermococcus sp. | reverse complement strand
AGAGCCCCTTCAACGTGATCTCCAAGGTCGCCAGGAAGCTCGTCTGGGAGCTGGACTACCGCGGCGCGGTCGTAGTCAATAAGAACTTCCACGGAAAGGCGCAGGCCTACTTCAGAATCTCCCCGGCGGAGGCGGAGAGAATAGACATAGCCGAGGCTATTGCCCGGCTTAAAGGGCTGGGCACTAACTCCGGCGGAAAGAGGGAGGTGCTGGGCTGTGTCTGCGAGGGGGATAAAATCGAAAAGGCACTCACAATCATCGAGGAATACCTGAGGTGAGGAGTATGGAGTTTGAGAAGAGGGTTAAGGAAGGAATGGAGAGCACCAAGCGGGTCTTCGTCATAGGCCTAGATTCGGCCCCGCCCGAGTTACTGTTCAACCGCTTCATAGACGACATGCCCAACGTGAAAAGGCTCCTGGAAAAGTCCGTCTACGGCCCGATGCAGACGGGAATTCCGGCGATAACCATCCCGATGTGGATGGTGATGGTCACCGGGAAGACGCCGGGCGAGCTCGGCCTCTACGGCTTCAGGCACAGGACCGGCTATTCCTACACGGACTACTGGATAGCCCACAGCAGGAAGGTGAAGGAGCCGGCACTCTGGGACTACCTCGGCGAGCGCGGAAGGAATTCGATAATAGTCGGCGTCCCGCCGACCTATCCGCCGAAACCCATCAGGGGCCACCTCGTCAGCTGCTTCATAACCCCGGATGCCAGCGTCGACTACACCCATCCTAAGGAGCTGAAGGGCGAGATAGAGCGCCTCGTCGGCGAGTACATATTCGACGTCCCCTTCCGGAAGGAAGCAAAGGATGAAGTAAAGGAAGGCATCTGGGAGATGACGGAGAAGAGGTTCGAGGTGATAAGGTACCTCCTCCAGGAGAAGGAGTGGGACTACTTCCACTTCGTCGAGATAGGCCTCGACAGGCTCCACCACGCCTTCTGGCGCTACTTTGATGAAAACCACCACCTCTACCCTGGCAGGGGCAACAAATACGAGAACGTCATCCCGGACTACTACAGGCTCCTGGATGAGGAGATAGGGAAGACGCTTGAACTCATCGACCTCGACGAGACTGCCGTCTTCATCGTTTCCGACCATGGCATAAAGGGCATGCACGGCAACTTCGCGGTCAACCAGTGGCTGGCGGAGGAGGGCCTCCTGAAGGTAAGGAACCCGGAGGTTCTCCACGATGGAAAGGTCAAGCGCTTCGAGGGACTTAACGTTGACTGGAAGGGGACCACAGCCTGGGGGTGGGGCGGTTACTACTCGCGCGTCTTCCTCAACGTCCTTGGGAGGGAAAAGGAAGGTAAGGTGCCACTCTCGAAGTTCGAGAAAGTCAGGGACGAGGTCGCGGAGCAGATAAAGGGGATACGCGGCCCGGACGGCGAGAGGTGGAACAACCGGGTTTATTTCCCGGAGGACATCTATCCGGTGACGAAGGGCAGCAAGCCGGACATAATGGTCTACTTCGACAACCTCAACTGGCGTGCGGCAGGAACGGTCGGCCATCCAACCAACTACCTTCCTGAGAACGACATAGGACCCGACGACGCGAACCACTCCGAGTTCGGTGTGTTCTCGATGTACCTGCCCGGCTTCGACGAGAGTAAAGCAACACAGCTGACCATCTACGACTTTGCGCCGACGATACTCAGGCTCTTCGGAGTGGAGGAGCCGATAAAGGGCCTGCACGGGAAGGGCATACTCTGAACCACCATTTCCAGTGTTCCAACCAGTCCTTAGAATCCGGAGGGAGCTGAAATGACCGGACTCAAAAACCTCGAAAGGGGATTCACAATCTGGCTCACCGGGCCCAGCGGGGCCGGGAAGACGACTCTGGCGGTCAGGCTGGCGAGGAAGCTCAGGAAGCTCGGCTACCGCGTTGAGGTACTGGACGGGGACACGGTAAGAAAGACCCTCTATCCGGAGCTGGGGTTCAGCAAGGAAGCCAGGGAGATGCACAACCGCGTCGTCATCCACATGGCCAGGCTCCTCAGCAGGAACGGGGTCGTAACGGTTGTCTCCCTGATATCACCGTATAAATCCGTCAGGGAGTACGCGAGGAGGGAGATAGGGGACTTCATCGAGGTCTACGTCTACGCGCCCCTGGAAGTCCGGATCCAGCGTGACCCCAAGGGCCTCTACGCCAGGGCCCTGAGGGGGGAGATAAAGGGCTTAACCGGCTACGACGGGGTCTACGAGGAGCCTGAGAACCCGGAGGTAAGGGTCGACTCCTCGAAGATGACGCCGGAGGAGGAGGTCGAGGCCGTCATGGCGAAGGTCAGGGAGCTGGGATACCTGTGAGGTGATTCGGTGATAGTCTTCGTCGCCCTCGGTTTTGCTGTGGGCTTCCTGATAGGGCTGACCGGCGTGGGAGGTGGCTCCTTAACCACTCCTGCCCTTATATTCCTGGGCGTTGAACCGCTGACGGCGGTGGGTACCGACCTGCTCTACGCCACCGTTACGAGGGCCTTCGGCGTCTTCTTCCACGGGAGGAGGGGGCACGTGAGAAAGGATATAGCCTTCCGGCTCCTTGCTGGAAGCGTCCCCGCGGTTCTCATAGGGGGCTACGCGGTGAGACACATCCCGAAGGATGTCCTTAACCACTACCTTACCATTCTCCTCGGTGTAATCCTGGTCGTTACGGCAACGCTGAGCCTTCTGAAGGGGGAGATACGGATTCCGGTGAGGCCGAGATGGGCCTACGTCTATTTGCTCGGCTTCATAGTTGGTTTGACCGTCCAGTTCACCTCCGTTGGGGCGGGGGTTATAATCAGCTTCACGCTGATGAACGTGGCGAGGATTGACCCCAAGGAGGTCGTCGGGATAACGATTCTGTACGGTTTAATGCTCTCCACAATGAGCTTTTTGAGCTATGCCGGGATGGGGAGTGTGGACTATCACCTGGCTGGCCTGTTGATAGCCGGAACGGTCCCGGGGGTTTACCTTGGAACGCATGTAAACACCAGGACGGATAAGGAGAAGCTTAAGAGAGGGATAAACGTTATAATCCTGCTCATCGGGCTTTTGGTGCTGCTCGGGGCGTGAGTTCGTAGTTTCTCCTCCCGGCCTAATGGGCACAGCGACGGGGGTTCAGGGGCTCCGTGGGCACTCCCCGACCGCCTCAAGCCTTTTGGTGACCCTCCTGCACGCCCTTCTAAGCCTCTCCGCGTTCTCCTCCGGCACCCCGTCGTAGGTGAACTCCCACGTGCCCATCTCGATCCCGGCTGTGTACTTTATTCTGCCGTTGTCGCGCAGTAGTGGGTAGAACTCCACGTGTAGGTGATAGAAGGGGTAGTTTCCCCTGAGGGGTGCCTGAAACACCATCATGGAGTACGGCATCTCCCTCCCCAGAACCTCGTTGAGAACGCCGGTGGCGACCCTCATCGCGTCCGCAAGGTCTTCAATCTCCCGCTCATCAAGCTGGGTCAGCCACATCACATGCCTCTTCGGGTAGATATGAACTTCAAAGGGCCAGCTCGCGAAGAAGGGCATGAAGAGGGCGAAGCCCCTGTTTTCGTAGACGAGCCTTCTCCCCTCAAGCTCCTCATTGAGGATCCTGCAGAAGAGACACTCGCCATGGCGTTCATAGTGGTTTCGTGAGTTCTCAAGCTTGAGCCTTACCCTCAGGGGGATGAAGGGGAGGGCGTAGAGCTGGCCGTGGGGGTGGGTCAGGCTAACGCCTATCTCCTCACCCTTGTTCCTGAAGATCGCTAGGTAAGCGACGTGGGGATTCCCCCTGAGCTCCGCGGTTGCCTCCCTCCACAGTTTAACCACCTTGACCATTCCGCCCTGGGAGAGTTCGTCGAGGTCTTTGAGATCGTGCTCGGGGCTCTCAACGATCACACTGCACTGGCCCAGAGCGCGAGCCTTCCTGTAGAACTCGATGGGTTCCGGCTTTGGGGCCTCGAAGGACAGCATCGGGAAGCGGTTTGGGAGGAGGAGAACTTCCCAGCCGTAGCCGGTCTCTTCACTCCCGGGGCAGAAGGGGCAGAAGCCGCTGGGCCTCCACGGCCGTTCTCTTCTAACCGCCGACACCATAATCCACTGCCCGGTTAGGGGGTTGTACCGGAGTTCCCTCATTCCACCACCGTAAGTTTAATTAGTTCCGGGGGTTATTAGGGTTTCCGGTGAGGGTATGCAGTTGAAGTTCCCGGAAGGCTTCCTTTTTGGCACCGCCACGTCCGCACATCAGGTTGAGGGTGAAAACCGCTGGAACGACTGGTGGTATTACGAGGAGATCGGTAGGCTTCCCCACAAGTCTGGCAGAGCCTGCAATTCCTGGGAGATGTACGGGAGGGACGTTGACCTGATGGCGGGGCTTGGCTACGGTGCCTACCGTTTCTCGATAGAGTGGAGCAGGATCTTTCCTGAGGAGGGGAAACCCAACGAAGGGGCCCTGATGCACTATCAGAGGATGATCGATCTACTTAACGAGAGGGGGATAACCCCCATGCTCACACTTCACCACTTCACCCTGCCGATGTGGTTCGCCGCGAAGGGAGGGTTCGAAAGGAAGGAGAATCTGGAGTACTGGGGCAGGTACGTTGAGCTGATAGCAGAGACCCTTGAGGGCGTGAAGCTGGTGGCGACGTTCAACGAGCCCATGGTGTACGTCGTTGCCTCCTACGTCGATGGTACATGGCCGCCCTTCACGAAGAACCCGCTCAAAGCTGAGAAGGTCGCGGCGAACCTCATCAGGGCTCATGCCATGGCCTACGAAGCCCTTCACGGCAGGTTTAGGGTGGGGATTGTGAAGAACCGACCCTATTTCGTCCCGGCGAGCGAGTCTGAGAGGGACAGGAAGGCCGCAGAGGAGGTTGATCATACCTTCAACCGTGCCATCATCGATGGAATTCTAACCGGGAGGTTCAAGGGGTTCCTGAGGAGTTTCGATGTCCCGACGAGCGGTCTCGACTGGCTGGGGATGAACTACTACAACATCATGAGGGTCAGGGCCGTTAGGAATCCGTTCCGGCGATTTGTTGTTGAAGACGCCGATGTTGGCAGAAAGACGGATATGGGTTGGAGTGTCTACCCAAGGGGAATCCATGAGGGGCTCAGGGCGTTCTCCGAATACGGTCTTCCCATCTACGTCACTGAGAATGGTATAGCGACGCTCGACGATGAGTGGAGGGTGGAGTTCATTGTGAGGCACCTTCAGTACGTCCACCGGGCGCTTGAGGAGGGTGTCGATGTGAGGGGCTATTTCTACTGGTCCCTGCTGGACAACTACGAGTGGGCCGAGGGTTTCAGACCGCGCTTTGGCTTGATTGAGGTGAACTACGACACCTTTGAGAGGAGGCCGAGGAGAAGCGCCTACGTCTACGGGGGGATAGCGCGGGAGAGGACGATAAGGGAGTGGCTGGTCGAAGGGTACGGGTTAAAGCTCTGATTTTTTGAGCTCCTCCACCCTGTTTCTCAGTACCCTTTTTACAACGTCCACGTCCTCCGGATAGCTCTTCATTATCCAGAACCATATGACCGCACAGAGCGTCCAGAAGAGGGAGCCCGCGATTAGGGTGTACTCGTAGGCCCGGGCGTTGGCGTAGCCTGTGTTCTTAAGTCCCTCGATGAGGAGACCCCCGAAGAGCGGTCCAAGTGCTTTCCCAACACTGTTGATTATGTTGAAGACGCCGAAGATTGTTCCTCTGTCCTCAGGGAGGTTCACCTGGGATATTATGGCTGTGACGTTTGGCCCCGCAAAGGAGACGAGCTGGAGGAAGAGGAGGGAGTACATCGTTAGGGCAAGCCATCCACGTAGGGAGAGTTCGGGGGGGAGTGGGTAGAGGATTATGCCCATTGCCGCTATCATCCCGAGGAAGATGGATATCCCGGTTATGAGCGCCCTTCCCCCCGGGGTTCTTCTCTCAAAGTAGTCCCCGATGTAGCCCCCGATGAGGGTTCCTATGACCGTGGCTATTCCTATGATCAGCAGGACGAAGGTCGCGGTTTCCTTGGACATGCCCCTCGTGACCATCAGGAAGGAAACGAGCCAGTACATCAGAACCCCCCAGGGGACGGTTCCGACGAGGCCTTGGAGGAATATTAGGATGTTGGTTCTGGTTCTGAAGGATTTCTTAACCGCCTCCAGGCTTATCTTATACGTGTACTCGTAGCCCTTTTCAAGGACTTCCCGGAGTTCCTTCTCTCCCTCTCCCCTTCTAGGCTCCTCTGCAACGGCGTAGAAGAGCGGGGCCAGGATGAAGTTTGGGACAGAGGCGATTATGAAGGGGGGCCTCCAGCTGGCTATCAGGCCGGCTATTATCATCCCGAAGAGGGTTCCAAAACCGAAGGCGGTCTGTATGAAGGCGTAGCCCTTTCCCCTCTCGTTCTCCGGGAACATGTCCGCTATGAGTGAGTATCCGATGGGTATTATCGAGCCGACGCCTATGCCGGTGAAGAGCCGCATCAGGAGGAGCTCCGGGTAAGTGTTCACAAAGGCCGTCAGGAAGCAGGGTATCTCACCTATCAGCACCCCCACGACCAGAAGTCTTTTCCTGCCCCCTATATCGGACAGGAAGCCCCAGAGGATCGTTATCAGTGCACTCGTTGCCACGAAAATTGTTGAGACAAGGCCCATCTGGGCCTCGCTTATCCCGAATTCAGTCATTATCTGCTGGTAGTTCGGCGGCAGAAGGTTCTGATCCGCCATAAGGAACGCCGCCATCAGCACGAGCAGGACGATCGAAATCTTTCTACGGAGGTGCTCCATCTTCCTTCCTCCAGGATCTGTAAATAGCCTTAAAGGCGTCCAGCCTCCTCTCCGGAATTGGCTCCCATCCCCTTGAATCGCTGTTCTCAGCGAGGAAGGCGGACTCACCCCTGGTAAATGGGGTCAGCATGTTGAGCCTTGCATTGCCTTCGTCCTCTGTCCATATGCGGAGGCCCTTGTCGGGTGCCCAGCTAGAAGTTCTCAGGTAGAGCTTTCTTCCCCCATGCTTTAACTCGGAGGGAAGGCAGAGCCCGCCTCCGATCTCGTTGATGAGTTCGAGGAGGCCCTTAACGTCCATCCGGTAACCGGCCAAGTCGCGGTAGCCTAGGAACTCTATGTCAGTGCCGTAGAGGAGGATATCGTCCTTCCGCCTTATCCACCGCGCCGTCCTCTCCGGGTTCATTAGGGGGAAGCGTCCTATGCCGAGTATGAGCGCCGTGTTGACCGCTCCCCAGACCGGCACCGCTTCGATGTCCTTGACGGCCCTCAGGGTCACCCTCCCCTCGAAGATCAGGTTTATGGCCTTCTTCAGCTCCCTAAGGCCGAGGAGGTAGTTGAGGTATCTGTTTCCCTCCCCGCGTTGGGCCCTTATGAGGTGGGGGTAGAGGGGTCTTATCGGCTTTATCGCGGAGTTGAGGTGGTTTGAGAGGAGCATCGCCTCGCCGTCGGCGAAGAGGTACCTGTAACCGTTGTCCTTTAGGATGGCGGGTATTATTGGGTCGTAGGCAAGCTCCGGCGGCCAGAAGCCTTTCGGCGTGACACCAAAGAGCTCCCCTTTTATCTCCATGTCCCTCTGTATCTGCGCCTTGACCCTGTCGAGGGGGAGGAGGGGGAGGATGGCGTGGGTGTAGGCAGTGCCGACTATCTCGATGAGGCCGCTTTCGATCCCGTCGCGTACGAGGGAGATCACCCGGGGAGGCAGAAGCCCAAGTGTGTAGCCTGTTAAGTTTAACCCGAAGGGCACCTCCGCCTTCATAAGGCTGCTTAGAACCGGTGTGTAAGCCCTCTCTATGACCCTTGGGATCTCGGCCTTTGGTATCTCCGCGTACTGCAGGTTGCCGTGGAGCACGAGGGCCCTCATTCACCCCACCCCGTCAGAGGGTTCAACGACGAAGTAGCCCGCGCTCCATGGGAAGATTTTTCTGTACTCGGTGAGGATCGTCCTTCCGAGTTCCTCTCCCTTTTTCCTGTCCACGAGGGCTATTGCAGAGCCACCGAAGCCTGCACCGGTGAGCCTTGCGCCGTAGGCACCCAGTTCGTTGGCCTCCCTCACGAGGAAGTCGAGTTCGTCGCAACTTACTCCGTAGTTCCTTGCTATATCCCAGTGTGCTCCCGTCAGGGTTTCTCCAACCGTTATGATGTCGCCGGCCCTCAGTGCGTCCCTCACTTTCAGAACCCGCCGGTTCTCCCTCACGATGTAGCCCAGGTAGCGGGCGTAGAGGGAGGGAAGCCTTGAGAGTTCGTTCTCGCTCACGTCCTTTGATGTTCTCTTTCCAAGTATCCGGAGTGATTCCTCTGCCATCTCCCTTCTCTCGGCGTAGGCTGAGGAGGCAAGCTTCCTCCTGACGCCGCTGTAGAGGATGAGAACCGAGACATCGGAGGGGAAAGGTATGTACTCGTACCTCAGTGTGTCGGTGTCGAGGAAGATCACGTGCCCTGCCCTTCCGAAGGTCACCGCAAACTGGTCGAGGATCCCGCAGGGTACCCCGACGAACTCGTTCTCTGCCTCCTTGGCGAGCAGTGCCATCTCAATCGGCGGGAGGTTGAGTTCGTACATCCGGTTCAGAAGGGCCATCACCGCAAGCTCAAGGCTCGCCGAGGAGCTGAGGCCGGCGCCTGGGGGTAGATCCCCGCCAATCCTGCCGTGGATCCCTCCAGCCTCGTGTCCTTCCCTCCAGAGGGCCCAGTAAACTCCCTTTACGTAGTCCATCCACGAGCCCTCCCTGGTGAACCTTCCTGGATTGAAGGACCTCTCCTCGTTGAAGTGCTCCGAGTAGAGTCTGACGTCCTCGGCCTTCTCACCCTCAAGAACCGTGTAGAGGTTTATCGCCATCGGCATCACGTAGCCGAGGGTGTAGTCCGTGTGTTCTCCGATCAGGTTCACCCTCCCAGGGGACAGGACGCGTATCGTACTCACCCCAGGTACTATCCCCTCCGGGATATAAATCCCTTTTCATCGAGAGTTTTTTAACCTTACAGTTCAAAACCCTCCGGGTGGGATCGTGAACCCGAGGGTCCTGACGATAAAGCCCCTACAGGAAAAGCCACCGGGCGATGTGCGTGATATATATTATCCAATGTGGATATATGTGTTTGAGTACCTGGTAAAGAGAAAGGTGTTCGGGGACATCAGGGGAAGACTGATCGTGCTGGTTGATGGGATAAACAGCAGGGCGTATCTTGCGGATCTTTTTCCGGAGTTGGAGGAGGTCGGTGTGCGGGGAAGGATTTTAGAACCTGAGATTTCGGATGCTGAGGGTGAGGATCTTGCCAGGGATAAGGCCGAGACGTTTCTTTTTAGGAAGTTTGCATACCTGAGGTTCACCTACTGGATGAGTGAGAAGGCGTTTGCGTACAAGGTGTTCTGGGCAAAGAAGCTGGATGGCTCGTACTTGCTGATAGACAGCATTACCGGTGATGAGATAGAGGTTCAAAAAATAAGGGAATCAGAAGAGGTCATCGACGACCCCGGCTAGGGTTTTTAGCTCTGGGGTTGCCGAGCCACCTTTCACCACGATTCTCTTGCCGGCGGCGTAGGTGACTATCTCCTGAATCTCTCTGGGGGGTTTCTTTGTGAGGAGGCTGACCACTATTATTGCTATGCTGGCGAAGACGAATCCGGGTATCATCTCGTACCACGGGTGCCAGCTGAGTCCCAGTTGTTTCCAGAGTATAACCGTTACGGCACCTGTTATCATTCCGGCTACCGCACTTTCCCTTGTCGCCCTCTTCCAGTAGAGGCCGAAGACAACCACGGGGCCGAATGAGCACGCCAGGCCCGCCCATGCGTAGAGGACGAGCTTGAATACTGTTGCGGTGGCTCCCAGGGCCAAGTATATTGAGAAGAGGCTTATGGCGATAACCGCTATTCTGCTGATCCATACCAGCTTTTCCTGAGTTGCATTCGGGTTCACCATTTTGTTGTAGATGTCCCTGGCTAGTGCAGAGGCCGCGACTAAAAGGTACGAGTTTGCCGAGGACATTATGGCAGCGGCCATGGAGGCTATCAGTATTCCGGCAAAGACGGGGGGCAACATCTGTTTGGTCAATGCCATCAGGGATAGCTCAGGCTTTACTCCCGGCAGGAGGGCTCTGGCTGCGACACCACCCAGTGTGACACCGTAGAGCGCTATGGCCGCCCACACGACTGCGGCCACCAGGGAGTACTTCAGCATCTTCGAGTTCTTTATTGCCATGAACCTGACGTGAAGCTGGGGCTGACCGAGGTATCCCAAGTAACCTATTGCAAGGAAGCCCAAGAGGGTTATTGGGGCCACCCAAACGCTGGTCAACTTGGGGTCGATGGTGTAGAGCTTATTGTACATCGCTGTGAAGCCTCCTATCTTGGCGATGGCAATTGCGGGAACAACGATTGCTCCAATGAACATCAGGATGGCCTGAATGACATCTGTGTAAACAGCCGCGGCAAAACCTCCCAGGAGAACGTAGGTTAAAACCGTCAGTGCGCCTATGATGGCACCCCATCTGTAGTCGATTCCTGTCAGGAATTCCAAGGTTCTACCCATTGCAACGGTCTGGGCAGCAGTGTAAGCGGTGAGGAATATCAAGATTATTACCACAGCGACTACCCTAACAACGCGGCGGTTGTCGTAGTACCTGGCCTCCAGGAAGTCGGGTATGGTTATTGCGCCAACCTTTTCGGTGAAACGTCTGAGCCTCTTTCCAAGGACTGTGAAGTTTATCAGTGGACCACCCGCACTCGTCATAGGCACCCAGACGCTACCGAATCCGAGGCTGTATCCCTTTCCTGGCATTCCCTGAAACATGTAGCCACTCATGGCCGTTGCTTGGTGGGTGAGGGCTATTGTGAAGGGGCCAAACCTTCTCCTGCCAAGGAAATAGCCCTCGATGGACTCACTGCCGATCCTGTACGTGAGTATGCCCACTGCTATCATTGCGACCAGGTACACAACAAACGAAACAACCACAATGCTCATTTTCAGGCACCCTCCTCATCTTTGCTTAGGAAGAAGTACGCCAGTGCCAATATCACGTACAGTATGGGTATCCCAACCCACAAAAACACAATAGAGCCAGGCATCTCAGAGGCCCCCTAGAGTTTTCATTTGTAATATGTTTCCTTGATTAATATATACTTTTCGTCAAGTTGCCCCTGGGAGGGTTTGCTCTATGAAGTGCTCCGCAAGAAAGATGTTCGAAAATTAAAACAATATTTTGAACATTGTTAAGTTATTTTTGACAATATATACACAACAGAACATAGATTGAGGTATAATCTAGAAAAATTTTTAAGTTTATCCAAGCGTAGAATACATGGTGGTGGATCATGAGGGTTGATCTTAACTCCGATCTCGGGGAGAGCTTTGGGAGGTACAAGTTGGGTCTCGATGAGAGGGTTATGAAGTACATCAGCTCGGCCAACGTTGCGACCGGCTGGCACGCCGGTGATCCGGTGGTCATGAGGAAGACGGTGAGACTCGCGAAGGAGAACGACGTCGCCGTCGGAGCCCATCCGGGTTACCCGGATTTACTCGGCTTTGGGAGGAGGTACATGAAGCTCTCCCCGGAGGAGGCGAGGAACTACATTCTCTACCAGGTGGGCGCCCTTCACGCTTTTGCCAGGGCCGAAGGCCTTGAGCTGCAACATGTTAAGCCGCACGGTGCCCTCTACAACGCTTTGGTGAGGGAGGAAGAGCTCGCGAGGGCGGTCATTGAAGGAATAGTGGACTTCGACAAAAACCTGATTTTCGTAGCACTCTCGGGCTCAAGGCCCGCTGAGATGGCGGGGGAGATGGGAGTGAAGGTGGCCCATGAGGTCTTCGCCGACAGGGCTTATAATCCCGATGGGACGCTCGTCTCCCGCTCGAAGCCAGGTGCCGTGATACAAGACAAGAACGAGATAGTCGAGAGGGTTGTCTCGATGGTCAAGGATGGTGGGGTTAAGGCGATAAACGGCGAGTGGGTGGAGCTCAGGGCTGACAGTATCTGCGTCCACGGTGACAATCCGAAGGCCGTGGAGATCACGGCACACATAAGGAGGATCCTCGAGGAGGAAGGGGTCAAGATAGTGCCGATGAAGGAGATCATAAGGTGATCCCATGCCTGTTTTTAAACCAGCAGGGGATTCCGCCGTGGTCGTGGTCTTTGGGGATGGGATAGATGAGGAGGTGAACAGGAGGGTTCACGCCGTTGTAAGGGCTATAGAGAAGGCATCCCCGGACTGGCTCGTTGAGAGCGTCCCAACGTACACGAGCGTTTACGTCTACTACGACCCGCTTGTGGTATCTTACCCCGAGGTCGTTGATTCATTAAAGCGCCTTCTGAACGCCCGGGTTGAGGAATGGAAGGGAAGGGTAGTCGAGATTCCAGTTGCCTATGGTGGTGAATTCGGACCCGATATAGGATTCGTTGCTGAGTACAACGGGCTCACCGTTGAGGAGGTTGTGGAGATTCACTCAAAGCCCCTGTACAGGGTTTACATGCTTGGCTTTGTCCCGGGGTTCGCGTATCTTGGGGGGATGGATGAGCGCATAACAACCCCCCGTCTTGAAAAGCCACGCTTAAAAGTTCCCGCTGGGAGTGTTGGGATAGCCGGGAAGCAGACGGGTTGGTATGCCATAGAGAGTCCGGGGGGATGGCGTTTAATTGGGAGGACCCCTCTAAAAACGTTTAACCCAATGGAGAGCCCGCCCAGTCTGGTACTGCCCGGTGACTACGTTAGGTTTAAACCCATAAGTGAGGAGGAGTTCTGGAGGATTCACCGGGAGAGTGACGGGGGATGATAGAGCTGGTAAACGTGCCCTCACTAACGACCGTTCAGGACTTGGGGAGGTATGGTCATCAGAAGTTCGGTGTCCCGGTGAGTGGTGTTATGGATGAGGTCTCCGCAAGGCTAACGAACTACCTTGTGGGTAACGATGGTGGTGCTCCCCTCCTAGAGTTCGTGCTTGGGGGTCCCACCGTGGCCTTTCACTCCTCGGCGGTTTTTGCCGTTGGGGGGGATGTTGAGGTCAAGCTAAATGGAACTCCGATAAGTCCGTGGGCGAGCTACTGGGCAAAGAGGGGGGACTTACTTGAGGTGGGCGTCCTTAGAAGTGGCGTGTACGGTTACATAGCTTTTGCCGGGGGGGTAAGGTGTGAGCCAGTGCTTGGGAGCTGCTCCACGTACCTGAGGGCGAAGTTCGGGAGGGCCCTGAGACCCGGGGATACGCTGAACATTGGGCCGGCTATTTTAACCGGGAGGGAGGGGAAAAGGCTCCCTGAGGAGTTCATACCGAGATACGGGAGCGAAAGTGAGATCATGGTAATCCTCGGCCCCCAGGAGGATCACTTTACGGGGAGGGGGGTTGATACCTTCCTGAGCTCTGAATACAGGGTGGCTCCGGAATCGGACAGGATGGGGTACCGTCTGGACGGGCCGCGAATAGAACACTCCGAAAAGGGGGCCGATATAATCACCGATGCGATTCCCTTGGGCTCCGTTCAGGTCCCGAAGAGCGGGAAGCCTATAATCATGCTTGCCGACAGACAGACCACCGGGGGTTACGCAAAAATAGGGGTTGTGGCCAGGGTGGACGTTCCAAAGGTGGCCCAGACAAGGGTTGGAGGTAAGATAAGATTCAAAGCGGTCGAGGTTGATGGGGCCCAGAAACTCCTGAGGAAGCGGGAGGCCATGATGGAGGGTATAAAGCTGTACCTGCGCGGGGAGGTGAGGGCCTACAGAATAAGGATCCTCGGGGAGGAGGTGCTCGCGTTCACGAAAACTGTTGGGAGGGGATGAGTTCTGTTCCCGCCGGCCCGTACGGTGGGCAGAGCATCAGGCTGTCTCTGTGAGGTGAAAATGATGGAGCTTACCCCGAAGAAGGTTGCTGTTATTACCGCGGCGATATTGGCGTACCTCGCCGGAAAGAGTGCCCAGCTTAAGCCTCTGCCGTTTGGAAGGAAACCTTCAAGTGCCTGGAGTCTGTACGGTCTTCAGTCCAGATTCCTGGAGGTTGAAAACTTCAACTACCTCCTTGACCGAGGGGGGTGGTGAGGATGGTGAGGGTCAGGGTCGTCGTTGACGGCGTTGAGTACGAGGTCGAGGTTGAAGAACTGAGCGGGGGAACCTTCAGGGCGGGCTTTAACGAGAAAACCCCCGGGGTTCAGGCTGGAGAGGCGGCCCAGACCCCGTCTCCAGCTCCGTCCGTTCCGAGAGTCCCGGTGGCTCCTACCACAGGGGGAAACGTTGTTGCCGCCCCGATGCCCGGCAAGATTCTGAGGCTACTCGTGGGGGAGGGTGAGAGGGTCAAGGCCGGTCAAGACCTCCTGCTCATGGAAGCCATGAAAATGGAGAACGAGGTGTCCTGCCTGAAGGACGGTGTTGTTAAGAGGATCCTTGTCAGGGAGGGGGATACCGTGGACACCGGGCAGGCGTTGATCGAGTTGGACGCAGTACAGTAGGGTTTTGCGCTCATGGGTTCGTTTGAAGTCGGGTTGTGGCTTTGGAGTGGGGTCTTAACTTGGGATGACCTGCTAATCCTGTCGGCAAAGCTTGACGTTGATAAGGAAGTTAAAGCAATTAAGGATGGGAATATTGAGACTCTATTTGATGCCCAGGACTCAATTTTAGATAAAACAGAGCAAAAAGCGGTTTTTATTCTCGATGAATTCCAGGAAGTTCTTAATTTCAAGGGATTCTTGGAGGTAATGCGTGCTGTTACGGAAAAGCAGAAGAACATCGCATACTTTATCTCCGGCTCAGCAGTCAGGATGATGGAGGAGATCTTATCCCCGGAGAACCGTGCAGACGTTTAATTGAGGAGGGCTTTGAAAGGATTAGACGGGAAGGATGTTCACTATGCTTTTCTTACTGAGTTACTAACGGAGAAGGGGGACATTTATACGCACCTTGAATATGTTTTCAATGAGTCTCTCTCAAGAGCTTACAAAGGATCGATCCATAAGCAGATTCTGCTAATCCTAGCTCAGGAAGAGGGATTGAGGCTTTCAGAGATTGCCAAGCGTTTGGACAAGCCCACTGGTGAAGTATCAAACTATTTGAAGTTCCTTTTGAGGACGGATTTAATTGTAAGGTAGAATGAAAAGTATTACTTTGCTGACAAGCTCATGCGTTTTTGGCTTGCAAAGACTTACCTTGGTATTACTGAGCTGGAGCTCAGGCGGGAGAAGTATTTGGAAGGGCTGATTAAGGAGCTGGAGGA
>JALVUT010000104.1 GCA_027035445.1 Thermococcus sp. | reverse complement strand
CGCCTGCCAGCTGGTGATATCCGGTCCGTTCTCTTCTATGTTGGCCTCTATCCCCGCAAGAAGCACAAGGGGAACATTCTCAGAGACCCTCTTTATCTCGCGCACGTAGGCGTTGAAGGGTTTTGGTTCAAGGTAGTGGATGTGATCGCTTATTCCAAGAACCTCAATGCCGGCGGCAACCGCGTTCTCAAGGTTTTCCCACACCGAACCGCTTCCATCGGAGTAAAGGGTGTGGGTGTGCACGTCATGGGGAAACGCAAGTTCCATTGCAACCCCCACATCAATGGCGGGTATCCCGACTTTAAACCTTTCCCAGCTCCTGAAAGCCAGGTATTGGTGGACAAAATATCCGACGTCAAGGTTAAACTTGAGGTTTGACAAACCTTTAAATACTTCCCGGGTTAAGATTGGGCGGTGGTGAAGATGGTCGAACGCTCAAAGGTTAGGGTTCTCATCGCAAAACCCGGGCTCGATGGCCACGACAGGGGGGCTAAAGTCATCGCAAGGGCCCTTCGTGATGCGGGTTTTGAGGTCATATACACCGGGATAAGGCAGACCCCGGAGCAGATAGTGGAAAGTGCCATTCAGGAGGACGTGGACGTTCTGGGTATAAGCATCCTATCCGGTGCTCATATGGTTCTCATTCCGAAGATACTCCGGCTCCTTGAGGAGAGAGGCCTGAAGCTAGGTGAGGATCTACTCATTATTGCCGGAGGGATAATCCCCCCTGACGATGCAAAGAAGCTTGAGGAACTGGGTGTTGGGAGGGTTTTTGGGCCAGGCAGTCCGATAAGTGAGATTATTGACTTCATAGACGAGAACGTGAAGAGGCTCAAGAAGTTCGTAGTAATGAGTTAACCTTTATAATCCATTTGGATGAGTTGTCCAAGTGGTGGGAATGATAGACGACCTGATCAAACGCATGCTCCGGGGCGACAGACGCGCCACTGCCAGGCTGATAAGCCTCGTTGAGAACGACGAGGAGAAGGCAGTGGAGATCGTCAAAAAAATCTACACACACACGGGGAACGCCTACACCATTGGCATCACGGGGCCACCGGGAGCCGGAAAGTCCACGCTCCTAGACAAGCTCATAAAGGTTGCTAGGGAAGAGGGAAAGGTTGTCGGAGTCATCGCTATAGACCCAACATCGCCCTTTACGGGTGGTGCCCTTCTAGGGGATCGAATAAGGATGCAGAGGCACTCCACGGATCCTGGGGTGTTCATAAGGAGTATGGCAACGCGCGGTTCACTCGGCGGCCTTGCCAAGGCGACCAATGACGCGATAAAGGTTTTGGACGCATACGGTTGCGATCTAATCTTCGTGGAGACAGTGGGAGTTGGCCAGGTGGAGGTGGACGTCGTTAAGAGCGCGGATACGGTGGTTCTCGTGACAGTACCAGGACTTGGAGACGATATACAGGCCATAAAAGCAGGGCTCATGGAGATATCCGACATCTTCGTCATCAACAAGTCTGACAAGGAGGGGGCGGACGCGACGTACTTTGAGCTCAACATGATGCTGGACCTTGAAAAAGAGCGCTGGGAGAAGCGCGGCTGGAGGCCGCCGATAGTGGAGTCAGTGGCGACGACCATGAGAGGGATAAGGGAGCTGTGGAATGCGATCAACGAACACAGGAGCTTCCTGGAAGAGAGTGGGGAAATCCAGAGAAAGAGAACCATGCGGGCCGAGGAAGAGGTCAAGACCATAATATCCAGTAGGATAGCAAGGGTCATCAGCAAGAGACTGGACGAGGAGGAGGTCTCAATACTGATAGATAAAATCGTCGGGCGGGAGATGGATCCCTACTCTGCCGCGGATTTAATACTTGAGAAAACCCTGGGGGTGAAGGTATGATAAAGAAGGTTGACCACATTGGTATTGCCGTTAAGAACCTTGAGGAGGCCATAAAGATCTGGGAGGGCCTCGGATTAAAGACCGACGAGGTGGAGGAGGTTCCCGACCAGAAGGTCAGGACCGCGATAATCCATGTCGGGGAGAGCAGGATAGAGCTACTTGAACCGACGGCAGAGGACTCGCCTATAGCGAAGTTCATAGCCAAGCGCGGTGAGGGTATACACCACATCGCTCTTGGCGTGGAGAACCTGGAAGAGCACCTCATCAAGCTCAAGGAGGCCGGCTACAGGCTCATTGATGAGAAGCCACGCAGAGGTGCCGGTGGTGCGAAGATAGCTTTCGTCCATCCCAAGGCGGTTACCGGAGTTCTGCTCGAACTCTGCGAGAGAAAAACGGAGTAGCGGGGATGCCCAAAACTTTCTATTTTGCTGGCACTTCCGATTCTAGTAGGTTCGTCGAACACTTACAAATCCATTCTAATGTCCTAGGGTAAAGTTTATAAGTCAAAGGAACACATGCCCTATTGTCCACCTCGATGTTAAGTCCGAGAGAATTAATGTTACGTGATGTGCATGTTACTCCGAAAAAAGCGGGCAGATAAAAACGGTGTCATCATGGATTATCGGGATCTGTACAGCCTGCTTCATAAACGGCCCGAACGGCGGAAGATCCTGATAACGAGGAGACCCCCAGGTGAAATCACTGGAGGGAACGTCTATTCTATATGGCTAACCAAGGTGGAGCATCCGGGAGGTGTCGATCCATCCCGACTTCATGTTCTGGAGCAGACTGTGTGGGATCAGATGAAGGTGAACGGTGGGGTGGACGTGATACTGGACGCGCTGGAGTATCTCATGATGGAGCATGGAGTTGAGCAAACGCTCCGTTTTGTGAGCAGACTCAGGGATATGGCCATGATAATGAACTCCCGTCTCTACGTGACGGTGAGCGGTGGCATCGACGAGAGAACCCTTGCCCTTTTGAGAAGGCTCATAGAGTAATCTCCCTCCTCTCGGTGGACTGGACAGTCGGTCCAAAAGGTAAACTTATATAACCCTCTTCGTCATCTCTCATTTTAGGTGTAGGGCATGCCGTACATTGAGAAAATTGAAATGAAAGGTTTCAAATCCTACGGTAATCGAAAAGTTGTCGTTCCAGTTTCTAAGGGGTTCACCGCCATAGTTGGAGCAAATGGCAGTGGAAAAAGCAATATAGGAGATGCAGTTCTCTTTGTTCTTGGAGGGCTTTCGGCCAAGGCAATGCGTGCCACTAGGATAAGCGACCTGATCTTCGCCGGAACGAAAAGTGAGCCGGCGGCAAAGTACGCCGAAGTCGCGATGTACTTCAACAACACTGACCGGGGCTTTCCGCTGGAGGAGGACGAAGTCGTCATCAAGCGCCGTGTGTATCCTGACGGAAGGAGCGGGTACTGGCTGAATGGAAAGAGGACGAGCAGGAGTGATATCCTTGACATCCTGAGTGCCGCCATGATATCCCCCGAAGGCTACAACCTAGTCCTGCAGGGAGATATAACAAAATTCATCAAGATGAGCCCGACCGAGAGGAGAATGATAATAGACGAGATCTCAGGAATCGCGGAGTACGATGCCAAAAAGGAGAGGGCCCTGAATGAACTGAAGCAGGCAGAGGAGAACCTCGCCCGTGTTGATCTTCTTATAAAGGAGGTGAAGACCCAGCTGGACAAGCTGGAAAGGGAACGTAACGATGCGCTTAGATACCTTGACCTCAAAGAGCGCCTTGAGAGGGCCAGGGTAACCCTGCTACTGGGTGAGATTCAGGCTCTCGAACGTCTCATAAACGAGAGTACGAAACGGGATACAAGCATCGAAGCGGAGATAGGGACTATAGAGGAGCGCCTCAAAGAGGTCGCCAGAGGGATAATCTCCAGGGAGAAAGAACTGAACTCCATTGAGAGAGAGCTCGAAGAAAAGAGCGAGGACGGTATCCTTGAGATAACGAGAGAAATCAGCGAGGTTCAGTCAAAGATCGAACTCGCCAAGAAGAACATCGAAAACGCTGGGAAGGAGATTGAGGAGGATCAGCTCAGACTGGCGAAGGCCAAGGAAGAACTCAAACGGATCTCCGGAGAGGTGGAGAAGAGCAAAAGTGCCATCCAACGCTGGACCAAGAGGCGTGAGAGGCTCAAAGCCGAGATAAAAGAGAAGGAAGTAGTTAAAAACGAGCTTGTCATAAAACTCGGGGAGATAGACAAGAGCTTCGCCGTGGCAAGAGAGGAGTTCGACAGAGTGGTCAATGAACTTGAGGAAGCTAAGAAGGCTATGTACATGAAAGAGGGGAACATCAAGAAGCTTGAGGATGAGATAGAACGCTTAAAGACCAAGATTGCCAAAAACAAAGCGAAAAGGGTTGCCCTCAAGTCCAAGATCGATGGAATGAAAAAGTCTCTGAGCGAGAAGCGTTCCCAGCTCGGTGAAGTGGAGGATAGGATGAACAGGGCAGGGGTAAAACTGAAGAAAGCGGAGAAGGAAGCTGAAGAGAAGAAGAGAAAATTGAACGAGATAAGGGCTAAGTTGACCAAGGCCAAGGAGGAGCTGATAAAAGTGGAGGCCCAGAGGGAGATGAGGAGCAACCGGGCCATCGAGTTCCTCCAAGGACAGGCACTTCCAGGTATGTACGGCCCTCTGGGGGGGTTGATAAATGTCGGCGATGATGGCTACGCCCTAGCGGTTGAGATCGCCCTTGGTGGACGCTACGATAACATCGTCGTTGAAGATGATAAAGTGGCTGAGAAAGCCATCAAGCTCCTGAAGGAGAAGAAATTTGGAAGGCTTACTTTTCTTCCGCTCAACAAGATAAAACCACGCTCCCTGAAGGATAAACCCTCCTTCGGCGTCCCAGCCATGGACATCATCCAGTACGACCCCAGGTTTAAAAATGCCGTAGCGTATGCCCTGGGCGACACACTTATCGTCTCGGACATGGACGAGGCAAGGGCGGTGGGCATTGGAAAGGCCAGGATGGTCACCCTAGATGGTGAACTCCTCGAAAAGAGCGGTGCCATAACGGGAGGCCACTATAAGCGGAAGGGCAGAATGGGAGTAAACCCCGCCGAGCTGAGGAAGAGGGTAGCGTCCTTGGAGATGAAGAAGGAGGCACTGGAATCCGCGCTGAATGCGCTCTCAGTTGAAATAAAGGGGCTCCAAAGTGATCTCTTTGACATGAGGGTGAGGAAGAGTGATTTGGCAAAAGACCTTCAGATCCTCCAGAGCGAACTTGAGAGAGCTCTTGCCGAAGATAAGAGCACCAGAGAGGACATCGAAGAGAGTGAAGCGCTCATCAAGGCCTACGAGGAGAAGATTAACGAAGTCAGGGGTGAACTCGCCAAGCTCAGCGGAAGAATAGAGAGACTTGAGAAGAAAAAAACCAAGCTGAAAAAGGCGCTTGAGAATCCTGAGGCCAGAGAGATAAATGCAAAAATACGCGAAGTGGAGGGGGAGATAAGCAAACTGAAGGAAGAGCTGGGTAAAGTAGAGAGCAAACTTGAGAGCCTCGATGCGAGGATAAACGATGAGCTCCTACCTAGGAAAGCCGACCTCGAGGAGGAAATCGAGGGGCTTGTGAACAGGATAAACGCTCTCAACGCAAACATCAAAGAAAACGAGAACGCCATCGTCGGATATGAGAAAGAGCTTGAGGAGCTGAAGAAAGCCGAAGAGAACGTCAAGGACGAGCTCAGGGAATTGAGGGAACGGCGTGAGAGACTGAAGAACGAGGTGACAGAGCTCCGTGCCGAGAAAGAGGATATCTCAAACAAGCTCCAGAACCTCAGGATAGAGGCCAACACCCTCAAGATACGCCTTGCACAGTACAAGACAGCCCTGGAGGAAAAGAGAGGGGAGCTCAAACACTTTGAAACCTCACTTGTGAAGTCCATCAGGGAGATACCGCTTGAGCTTGAGGGCCTCAAAGAGGAAATAGGGCACATGGAAGAGGAGATAAAAGCCCTAGAACCCGTGAACATGAAAGCCATTGAGGACTTTGAAGTGGTGGAGCGCAGGTACATGGAACTCAAGAGCAAACGTGAACAGGTCGAGGCCGAGAAAGAGAGTATAGAGGAGTTCATCGAAGAGATTGAAGGCCAGAAGAGGCACGTTTTCATGCAGACCCTGAAGGAAATAGCGGAGAACTTCTCGGAGCTTTTCGCAAAGCTCTCCCCTGGGGGGAGTGCAAGGCTCGTTCTAGAGAACCCAGATGATCCCTTCGCGGGGGGTCTTGAAGTTGAGGCCAAGCCCGCCGGGAAGGACGTCAAGAGAATAGAGGCCATGAGTGGTGGTGAGAAAGCCCTAACGGCCCTGGCATTCGTGTTCGCAATTCAGCATTACAAACCCGCACCGTTCTACCTTTTCGACGAGATAGACGCACACCTCGACGACGCTAACGTCAAGCGCGTTGCCGACCTTATAAAAGAGTCAGCAAAATCAAGTCAGTTCATAGTTATGACTCTTAGAGATGTTATGATGGCCAACGCCGAGAGGATAATCGGGGTCTCGATGCGAGACGGTGTTTCAAGGGTGGTCTCACTCAGCCTTGAGAAGGCAATGAAGTACCTCGAGAGAGCCAAGGCCAAGAGCGAGGTCGAACATGAGGAACTGTTCGGGCATCTGGCAGGATGAGGGTGGTGACCATGGAAACACGCGTTGAAGGGGAGGTAACCCCCGTTGATATCCTTCTTCAGCTCGTCACCATGGGAAAGGTCGACCCGTGGAATATTGACATAGTGGATCTAACCGAGAAGTACCTCCAGAGGCTCAGGGAGATGAAGGAGCTCGACCTTCGGGTCTCGGCCAGGGCGATTCTAGCGGCCTCAATCCTGGTGAGGATGAAGAGTGAGGCCCTTCTCTACCTTGATGAAGGGGAGAATGAGGAGAAAGGGCCAGAGAGGATCCGTGTGAATGTCGAACCTCTTGCACCACCTCTGCGGCGTATTGAACGCTATTACACATTCGATGACCTGCTTGAGGCCCTTATGGATGCACTGGAGGAAGCCGAACGTAAAAAACCTAGGACAAAGAAGAAGGAGAACATCGAAGAGCAGGTCTTCGTGGTCGATGACTTCAGGATCGATATCGAAAAACACGTTCACAGGCTGTACGAGATAGTCAGGAACGTTTACAGGGAGAAGGGAGATAGAATCAGGTTCTGGGAGTTGGTATTCGACCCGACCCCCAAGGTTGTTGCAAGGACGTTCCTCTATCTGCTCTTCCTCTCCAGCATGGGGAAGGTGGATCTCCTTCAGGAAGAGCCCTTTGGGGATATCTACATAGTTCCATTGGAGGATACCCCCAAGGAGAGTTCGTAACCTCCTCGAGACGAATGCCTCCGGAAACCCTCAACCGCCAGCCAAGATCTCAGTCGAGGAGGTACGCCATGTTTTGGCGGGGGATTTATAAACTTCCCCTCAAAACTAAGCACATGTACTTGCGCAGAGACCTCATCCAGCCCAGGGTTTACCAGGAGGTGATCTATGCAAGATGCAAGGAGAGAAACTGCCTAGTCGTCCTGCCAACAGGGCTCGGGAAAACCTTGGTGGCCATGCTCATAGCAGACTACAGGCTCAGACAGTATGCCGGCAAGATCCTCATACTTGCTCCCACGAAGCCTCTTGCCATCCAGCATGAGGAGAGCTTCAAGAGGTTTTTCAACCTTCCCCCGGAGAATATAAACGTCCTAACTGGGGAACTCCCTCCAGAGGAGCGTCGGAAGGTATGGGCGAGAAGCACCATAATAACCGCAACACCCCAGACGGTTGAGAATGATATCGTAACCGGCAGGATATCGTTGGAGGATGTCGCCCTGCTAGTCTTTGATGAGGCCCATCGTGCGGTTGGAAGCTATTCTTACGTCTTCATCGCCAAAGAATACCTTAAAACGGCGAAGCATCCCCGTATCCTGGCCTTAACCGCTTCTCCAGGGAGCAACAGGGATAAGATAGGGGAGGTAATAAAGAACCTCGGGATAGAGCACATCGAATTCCGGACTGAGAGTTCGCCTGATGTAAAACCCTATGTCCAGCGGGTTGAGTTTGAGTGGATCAGAGTCGATCTGCCCCCAATATACAAGAAGGTTCGCTCACTCCTCCGTGAGATGCTAAAGGAGAGTCTCAAACCCCTTGCCCACTTCAAGTTCGTGAGCACATACTCACCGGACGTATCAAAGAAGGAGATACTCGAGGCTGGTAGAAAGATCAACGCGGAGGTTGCAAAGGGCAACTACGAGACGGGACACCTAATACTCCACCAAGCAAAGGCTATAAAACTCCAACATGCAATTGAACTGCTCGAGACGCAGGGACTTACCGCCCTGAGAAATTACCTGAAAAAGCTCCGGGGGGACAGGAGGACCAAATCCAGCAGAGAGCTCATGGGAGATCCCCGCATGAGGAAGGTGATCTACCTGCTGGTACAGGCAAAAGAGGGCGGAATGGATCACCCAAAGATGGAAAAGCTCAAAGGACTGTTAACTGAGCAGTTGGAGAGAAAACCAACCTCCAGGATCATAGTGTTTACGAACTATCGCGACACGGGGAAAAAGATAGTGGATGAACTACGGGGGATAGGTGTAAGTGCAGAGCGCTTTATAGGCCAGACCAGTAAATCAAACGATCGGGGTATGAGCCAGAAGCAGCAAAAAGAGGTGTTAGAACGCTTTTCCAGAGGGGAGTTCAACGTTCTAGTTGCAACGAGCGTGGGAGAGGAGGGCCTCGACGTACCAGAAGTTGATCTTGTCGTATTCTATGAACCCATCCCGTCCGCCATAAGAAGCATTCAGAGGCGTGGGAGAACCGGAAGGCACAGGCCGGGAAGGGTCACCGTGCTGATGACCAAGGGGACAAGGGATGAGGCCTACTACTGGAGTGCCAAGAGGAAGGAGAAAATCATGTTCGATGTCCTGAAGAGGGTGGGGGAGATGGTAAGGAAGGAGAAACAGGCCTCACTTGAGGCTTTTGTTAAGACCCATCCCAGAGGGGAGCTGCTTGAAGCTCCCTCTCAGGCTATCACACTGGAATCACCGGTAAAACCCCCCTTCGTGAGGAAACCGAAAGGGATAGTTGTCTACGTGGATTCACGTGAGCTGAGAAGCGGTGTTCCAAAGCATCTGAGGGAAGTCGGAGCAGATGTTGAGGTGAGAACCCTCGACGTTGCAGATTACGTAGTCAGCGAGGACGTCGGGATCGAACGCAAAAGTGCCAACGACTTTCTCCAGTCAATAATCGATGGAAGGCTTTTTGAGCAGGTCAGCAGGCTAAAAGGTGCCTATGAGAGGCCGCTCTTAGTAATAGAAGGCAACCCTTACGGAATAAGAAACATACATCCCAATGCGATACGCGGAGCGATAGCCGCACTTGCCCTCGATTGGGGTCTCCCAGTCCTGTTCTCCAGTGATCCCGAGGAAACTGCCAGGTTTATATACTTAATAGCCAAACGCGAGCAGGAGGAGAGAAAGAAGGAGGTAAGGCTGAGGAGTGAGAAGAAAGCCCTGACCCTAGCGGAGAGGCAGAGGCTTATAGTCGAGGGGTTGCCAAACGTGTCATCGACCCTAGCCAAGAGGCTCCTGAGGCACTTCGGCAACGTTGAACGGGTCTTCACAGCGACAGAAGAGGAGCTCCAAGAGGTTGGGGGGATCGGTCCTAGGAAAGCGAGAGAGATACGGAAGGTTATTACTGCTCCCTACGGGGAGGATGATACCGAAGGATGATCCCTAGGACCTCCCTTTCAGAGGGATACCAAGTTAGAGTTTCAATATCAAAAAACCTCGTGTCCGCATTGATATCATAGGGTATGCCTGCCTTTGAAAGGGCCGAAACCATCGCCCTCGAGAACGCAAGCTCCAGCCCCACAGGACAGGATGGCGTGGGACTCCTTCCACTTATTCTGGGGTAGACTGTTGGCCTCCAGGCTCCGAGCCATGTGGGAATTCCTGTCCTCTTTGACCAGTTAAGTACGGCCGAGACAGCTTCTTCTATGTAACCCTCGTTGTAGGTGCAATGCTTCGGACCACCCGCGTAGATATGCCACTCAACGAGGGTGTAACCATCGTTCGTAACGTTGAGCTCATTGAGACAGAAAGGGCTTGATACGTCTGCAGGGGTAACAAAAACTATCCGATACGGGTCAACCGCCCTTATCTCTCTTATAGTCTGTGAATAGACCCTGTTGAGAACCCCGGGGTAGTTCTTTACATTCCCGCTTGATTCTATGAGCAGGTCGTAGGAGAGTATGTAAGGGTAGCCTTTGAAGTAGTGTGCAACCGTCTTCCACCACTGTACGAAGTGCTCCTGAGCGCTTTTACTTGTCGGGTTCGCCCTGAGTTCCGGCGCCGTGTAGGTGATTACCGGTACGAGTCCTGCCTTCAACGTGTCGTTCACCACCTCCCCAAGCTGTGTTAAGGCCGTTTTGTTGGTCACGACGTTCTCACTGACCCGGATACGGACGTTTGAAAAGCCCTCCCTCCTGAAGTATTCGGGGACGTTCACCCCCCTTGAACGGCACTGGAAGTAGTAGTGGTTTACCCAATTAAAGCTCATCCAATCAACGTCTATCCCAACACCGAGCAGTCTCTGGTAAGCTTTAGCTGTTATGGGCTTTTTTCCCTGTATGTTAGCGTGTTCGGAAACTTTCATGACAATTCTTGAGCGGTTACTCACAACGCCGGCGTGAATACTCCACAGAAATGCGAGGAGAACAATGATCAGCAGAACGATTCCAAGGAACTTTCTCATACTCCCACCTTCAGCAATCCCAGGAAGCGGAGGATGCCATCCCAAATTTTCCAGGGGCGGATACCATTGGGAGAACACCAGAAAAACATTGCGGGTTAATAACCTCCGGGAATATAAGCGTTTATACTTGATAATCCTCGCTCATGAAAAAGGTTATATAGCCCTTTTTTCATAGAATAAAATGGTGATGGGAATGCAAATTATCGAAGTTGACCTGAAAGTCCCCTATTCGAAGAGGGGGGCCATCCTAAGTAAAATATATGGTATCATACATGGCAGGGTGAGGGATGTTCACATAAAACCTCCGGATGCCATGGGAGTGAGCGAGGTCACCATGGAACTGGAGGGCGGGCGCTCCTTAGTGAATGAGCTCAAGAGGATTATAAAGGAGGGAAGGGTCAGGTTCAGGATGCTCAGTGAGGTGTGATCCCGGTGCCCCCTACCCCCCAAGTTACGGTGACGTGCATACTTCTTAATGGCTTCATAAGCCCAATGGTTCTTTCATAGGCCTCTAAGGGAGACAGAGGATCTCCCAGTACTGAAACTATCCTTGTGGGACTTTAACGGTTCTATCCGTTTAACACACTGATAGCAACCCAGACGAGGAACATCGTCCCGATGACGTCACTGAGGGTTGTAACCACAGGGATGGCGACATTGTCGGGATCCCATCTGTACTTGTCGGCAAGAACGGCCATGAGGAGGCCTATAACCATCGCTATGAATATCACGGCCGGGAATCCAAGGATAAACTGCCACATTATATGGGCAGGCCTGCCTATGTAGTGGATAACCACCCACATGGAGATGATGTTGGTGAGGTAGCCAATTATGGGGGCAAGGATCATGAGGCTTACGAAATCATAGAGGGTCTCCGTGCTTTTAACGGCTTCGACCCCTTCGAGATGTATTTTCGTTGAGACCTTTGCCGCTATTATCGAGCCGAAGTTGCCCATACTGTCATTGACGGAAGGCCACATGACGCTGACTATTATTACGGCGTTTATTACCTTGCTGTAGGTGGTAAGCAGGCCCCCGGTAACCGTCTCTACCAATGCCATGGCACCTATTACGGTCGCAAGCTCTCCAAAGGCCCTCCGGTGCTCATGTTTAAACTTGGCCCTGAAGGCAAGAAACACCAGTACGGCGAGCATTGAAAACGCAAGTAGGTAGAATGGTACGGGACGGCTCAGATATAAAAGTGCAAAGTAGACCATAGTCGGCATTGTTATCAGATCCGCAAGAGAGCTTATCAGGGGGGCTGCTATGAGATCCGGGTCGTAGCCTCTCTTGAAGGGGTACACCGTTATAGCGGCAGTACCGTAGCCAAGGATAACACCGATGAAGATGGCCGAAGCAATGACCATGAGTAAGACCACGATATTCTGAAGGAGATTATGGATGATTAAGAGGCCCACAACCCAGAGGACTATCAGGGGTATCTTACTGCTGAGGATCGCCATTACAATCTGGGTAGTCACCTCAGGATCCCGAATATCGGTGATGAGACCGAGATGGAGCTTCGTGGTGAAGCGCGAGGCAAGGGCGGAGAATATATTGCCGCGCAGATCCATGAGGCCAGGCATTATAAACACAAGAATCGGAAAGTACGACATGATGGTATTCCAGTTCTTCCCGAGAACGGCACCACCCACGAAATCAAATATCAAACATAGAAACAGCGCCGGAAGCGAGAGGAGGAATGCGTCCCTTAGCTTTCCCTTGAACCCTACTGAAGAACCTACTGCTATCCTTGCTATGCTCATCGTCATCACCCCTCACCGTGGTCACCCCCAAGATACCCTATCAGGGCGGATCCTCAACACAGCATTAGGCAGTCTGCAGGTGTATAAAAGGGTTATGGTTCACCGAGTACAGGTTACATCTTCTTCCGTATGCCCCGGTTCAGCTCCACCAGTTTCTTCTTGGCTTCTTTTACATTACTCACCCTCTCTATCGCCGTTCCTGTGACCACTATATCGGCGCCGGCTTTCACGGCTACCTCCGCAGCTTCCGCCGTACGTATACCCCCTCCAACGATGAGAGGCACGTCGATAGTGCGCTTAACTGTTGCTATCATCTCCGGCGGAACGGGCTCCGGTGCACCGCTTCCGGCTTCAAGGTAGACGAGGCGCATCCCCATGTACTGACCGGCAAGAGCGTAAGCGGCGGCTATCCCGGGCTTGTGTCGGGGGATTACCCTAGCCTCTCCCACCCATCCAACGGTCTCTCCGGGCTCGACTATGAGGTATGCCATAGGGATCGGCTCTATACCATAGCGCTTAACTTGGGGGGCTCCAAGGGCCTGGGCGCCTGTTATGAAAAAGGGATTCTGAGAATTTAGGAGACTCATGAAGAATATGGCATCGGCATACCTGCTTATCCCGCCATGGGAACCTGGAAATAGGATAACAGGCAGATTTGAACTCTCCTTTATCGCACGGACGACAGCGTCTAAAACCTCACCCTCGGCACCTGTGGATCCACCTACCATTACCGCGTCAACACCGGCGTTTTCACCGATCGCTGCAATCTTCCCGGCCATTCGGGGACTCGCATCATCTGGATCCAGAAGAATGAAGTGAAGGGGACCGTTTTTAAGCCTGTCATGGATGTAGGTCTCAACCCTTCCGAGCTCAAGTCTCATTTTTTTCACCGGACTCAATAATTTCATCCAGACTTTTAACCTTTATCCAGTGAAGATCCAGACGCTTCAGTATCTCTGTGAGGATATCATCTGGCTCCTCACCAAAGCGATACAGGTTCGTATCAACCCCCACGTCCCCTGCCCCAAAACCCTTGACTGGTTCTCCATACTTTGAAACATTAAGCGAAAGCTTTTCCTCAAGCTTTTCATCATTTGGGATGAGATAGGCTCTCAGAAGCCTGGCCTTCCTGAGGAGGTAGTCTATATGCCAGTGAAGCTTCTTCTCCCGTCTGAAATGCCTCCCCACCCGCTTCTCCAGTGAATTCATTGCAGAGCCCACGTAGACGTAGTAGCCCTCCTGGAGCTGGAAAAGCCTACTCTTTGTTCTGATTTCACTGTTGGCTTCCAGCCTGATCACCAGGAAGTACGATCCTTTCATGGTTGAGCGATTCCCCCAGGTTTATAAATACATTTTGGATAAATAGAAACGGTGTTGACATGGAAAGAAAGGGGAAGAAAAAAGTGTCCACCGATGGTTTTGCATGGCAGGAATATGATACGGGAGAGTTCAAGGAAACGTTCCCCCATCTGCATAGGGAGATTGAAGGTGAAGGCGTTCCCATGGACGGATATGTGAACGACCAAGAGAAAGCCGAGAATGAGCTCTACGATTTTTCCGGATACAATCCCACGGTGATAGATTTCCTCCGGCGTTGTGAGACCGATGATGAGGCCCTGGAGATAGTCAACTGGATGGAGGATCACGGCAGGATAACCCCTGATATGGCCAGAGATCTCCGCATAACCCTAACAAAGAAAGGTGTTAGGGCATTCGGTCCCAAAAAAGAGTGGGGCTGGTATGAGGAACACGGGCGGGGATGAACCTCATAGAAATATTAGGACTCAGATGTTGCCGATTCGCTGAAGAACCATCCCCTCAATCCTGATCGGTTCGGTTCTCCTTGCGAAGACTATTGCCTGATCAAGCCTGGCCTCGGTCTCGGCATGTACTGTGAAGAGTGGGTCTCCTCCCTTAATTTTCTCGCCGACCTTGACGTACAGCTCCAGCCCCGCCCCCTTGTCCTCAGGGGCTCCAGCCGACCTGGCTATTCCCGTTATGGCTCTGTTATCTATTCCCGTAACGTAACCACTGACCGGTGCCGTAAACGTGTAGGTCTTGTCACCGACTTGGATGTCCTCCGGTTTAATGTTTGGATTCCCCCCTTGCTCCTCAATGATCTCGCGCATCTTCTCGTAGGCCTTGCCGCTCTCAAGTATCTCTCTGGCCATTTTCTTACCCGTGCCCTGCGGGGCAACGCCTCCCATCTCCAGCAGTATTCCTGCGAGTCCGGTTGCCTTCTCTATCAGGCTTCCAGGTCCCTGGCCCGTCATGAGAGCCTGCAGTGCTTCTCTGGCTTCGAGGGTGGGACCAACCGTATGACCTATCGGCTGACCTCCATACGTTGCGGCAACCTCTACGTACTGACCCAGCCGTCTTCCCAGTTCTATGAAGTCCCTGGAGAGGGAGCGGGCCTCATCAATACTCTCAACCTTAACCCCTCTGCCGGTGGGGATATCAATGAGGACGTACTGGCTCCCCATTGCGTATTTCTTCGACATTATACTGGCGAGCATAAGCCCGGTTGGGTCTATGCTGAGCGCCCTCTCGGACTTGATCGTTATGTCATCAGCGGGTGCAAGGTTAAGCGCACCGCCCCATACAAGGCACGCCCCTATCTTCTCAACGATTCGTTTGATTTCATCCAGCGAGAAGCTTACATCAGCGAACACCTCAACGACATCTGCAGTTCCAGCGGCGCTTGTTATAGCCCGGGAGGAGGTTTTGGGTATTGTAAGCCCGGCCGC
>JALVUT010000103.1 GCA_027035445.1 Thermococcus sp. | reverse complement strand
CGTGAAGGACCCGAAGAAACGACCCTTGTCCCTATGGGGCCCGTTCACATGGGCATTGAAGAACCGGCCCATTTCAGGCTCTTCGTCAAGGGCGAGGAGATAGTTGATGTTGACTACCGCGGTTTCTACTCCCACCGCGGTATCGAAAAGACTGGCGAGGGAAGGCTGACCTACAACCAGATCCTATTCTTGGCCGAGAGAATATGCGGGATCTGTGGCTACCAGCACTCGGTTTCGTACGCCATGGCAGTTGAGAGACTGGCCGACGTGGACATACCCGACAGGGCACGGTACATAAGAACCCTCATGCTCGAACTGGAGAGGATACACAACCACCTCCTCTGGGTCGGCATAGCGGCCCACATGGTGGGCTACGATACCGGCTTCATGCACGCCTGGCGCATAAGGGAACCCGTCATGTGGCTTGTTGAGAGGTTAACCGGAAACAGGAAGCAGTACGGTATGAACATCGTTGGCGGCGTCAGGAGGGATCTCCTCGACTATCGTAACGAGGAGGTTCTGAGGGTGGTCAGGCAGATACGCGAGGAGACCAAGAAGTTCCTTGATATAGCCCTGAACACGAACACCTTTATCAAGCGCGCGGAAGGTGTGGGGATACTGCCCTATAGGATTGCCAAGGCCTACTCCGTCCTCGGCCCAACCGCGAGGGCGAGCGGGCGAAAGATCGATGCAAGACTCGACCAGGCGACGAAGAGTGCCATGGCATATCACGAGGTCGACTTCAAGGTTCCCGTCTACAAGGAGGGCGACGTCCTCGCGAGGGTTCTCGTCAGGATGGACGAGCTCTTTGAGAGCATCTGGATCGTCGAGCAGCTCATTGATCAGATGCCTGGCGGCGATATATTCACACCGATCGGGAAATTACCTGAGTACGAGGAGGCTCTGGGCTTCACAGAGGCCCACCGCGGTGAAGTCGTTCACTACGTCATGACGGGTGAGAAGAACAAGGTCTACCGCTGGAAGGTTCGTGCACCGACCTACAACAACCTGCCAGCAGTTCCTGAGATGCTCAAGGGTTATCATGTCGCGGACGCACCGCTCATCATAGCGAGCATCGACCCGTGCTACTCCTGCACCGAGAGGGTTCAGTTCGTTGACGTGAACACCGGAAAGGTGAAGGTTCTCACCGAGGCTGAGTTCAACGAGCTCTCGATCAAGAACAGGGGGGTGTTCTGATGGCTGAGACGGTTCCTTACAGTGAAAAATTGAAGAAATGGAACAGGATGGAGGCCGGGAGGTTTGCAGGAAAAGCCCCTGTCACCACGCTCTATCCCCTTGCCGACGTTGAAAAGCCCCCGGAGTACAGGGGAATACCCCACATAAACCCCGAGAAATGCATCGGTTGCGGAGCCTGTGTCAATGCCTGCCCGCCGAATGCGCTCATAATGGAGTGGGACAAGGAACACGGGGTCAAAAGGCTCACCTACAACGCCGCCCGCTGTATACGCTGTGCGCGCTGTATCGAGGTCTGTCCAACGGGAGCGATGGAACCGACGACCCGCTTTGAAATCGCCACGAATAACAAGGAGGATCTCGTCGAGGTCGTCGAGCACAAACTGGCCTACTGCGAGGAGTGTGGTGAGTACCTGGACTTCACGGAGAGGCAGATAGAGTACGTGAAGAACATCCTGCCGAAGGACGTCTTTGATGCCTACGCCCTGAAGGACAGGATGAAGCTCACGCAGGAGGAGAAGATGAGGAAGACGGTAGAGAAGCTCAGAGAAACGGAGGGGATACCGGTTTCTGCCTTCATGCTCGTGAAGAAGGGGGGTGAGGAGTGATGGGAAAGCAGAGACTGAAGTCCGTCTGGGTCTATCACGTTGACGCCGGTTCGTGCAACGGTTGCGACATTGAGGTTCTGGACGTTTTGAGCCCCTACTACGATCTTGAGAGACTAGGTATCAAACTCGTTCCAAACCCAAGGCACGCCGATGCACTGCTCATAACCGGTCCGCTCACAAGGCAGACAAGGATAGCACTCAAGAAGGCCTACGAAGCGATGCCACCCAAGCCAAGGATAGTGGTTGCCATAGGAACCTGTGCATCGAGCGGGGGAATCTTTTACAACGGCTACGCCCTTTACAACACGTCCCCGGAGCGTGGTACGGACAGGCTGAGGAGCGGGGGCCCGGAGATGATAGTGCCAATAGACATGTACATTCCCGGCTGCCCACCGAGTCCTGAGGAGATACTCTACGGGATATCACAGCTCCTGGGCATCAGGGAGAAGAAGATGAAGGGGGAGTACTGGTACGCCCTGCCGCCCGAGGAGAAGGCCGAGAAAGAGAGCGAGATTGAGTTCAAGATCCCCGAGCGTCCCATTCCCCTCCGCTACTGGCTGACCTTAAGGGAGGAGCTCCGGCGTGTGGTCGGTTACTATGATAGGGAGGAGGTCCTCAACGACTTCATGGAACTGGTTGACAGGGCGTTCAAGGAGGCCCCGGATAACCCACGGGAAAAGCTCCACGACCTGGTAACCGGCTACTTCCTGAAGGAGAAGGACTCAAGGGTTGGCTTTGCCATGCGTTTCCTTGAAAACGAGTTCTGGCGTCTGGTTGGGGAATACCGGGAGTGGGGTGAGGCTCTGAAAAGGAAGTATCCCGTTACGGCGGGTGTCTGAGGTGCCCTGGAAGCTCTACCGTTTCAAGTACGAGGACTACCCCGAATACTCGGCCAGGATAACCGGCCACTACGCCGCTGACCTGCTGCTCATAGAGGAGGAGGGGGAGCTAGACGAGGAGGCTGTGAGGCTCATAAAAGACTCTCTCGGAGTTCCAGAGGACGCAAGGAAGTTTGAGATAACCCCAAGGGACGTGGTAAAGTTGCCCCTTGAGGAACTGCCCGATAACGATAGAAAGACCCTGCTGGACGCGGCGGGAAAGCTCAACGCTGAGGGCAAGCTTCATCTGGAGTACCTTTATAGGCCCGAGATTTGATTGGTACTTCACGTCTCTTTCAAAACTTTTTGGAGGTGAAGGGATGGCAGGGATTGATGAGGCGAAGGTGGAGATTCTCAGACGGTTGAAGGATCTCTACGGTGATGATCTTGTTTCGGTGGTGTTCTACGGCAGGCATCTCAAGGATCCTGAGTTCCCGGAGATAGACGTTATGGTGATTATTGAAAGGCCCTACGATCCGGTTAAGATGAACAGGGTGGCGGACTTCGTTGAGAACGTCTGCGACCCGGTAGAGGGGGAGTACGGCTATCACGTTTCATTCGAGCTGTACACAAAGGAAGAGGCTGAGAACTTTCACTCTGGCTACCTCGATGTGGTGGTGGACTATGAGGTCGCCTACGACAAGGATAACTACTTCGAGTGGCTCATGGGTGAGATGATGAACCCCAAAAAGGTCATGAAGTACGTCCAGTACCTGAGCACCATTGAATATCTTACACTTGATGAGAACGAGAGTGAAAAATGAGCGCTTTAAATGCTCTCTCATAAAATTTTTTCGGAGATTCCACAACATTTAAAAAGTATCGGGAGCCTTCCTTTTAGGGGATCCTAATTTAGTTCAGTGGGTTTGGAGGGAAACTGGATGGTGGGCGAGCTTGTAACTCTGACGTTTACGGTTCCGTTGCTCGCTGGTTTGATCCTCTTTAAAATCGACGGGAAACGGGCCGATATCCTGATGATCGGTTCGCTCTTCACGGCTATGATAACCCAGTTTGCCCTGGACTACGGGTACGTTTCTTC
>JALVUT010000102.1 GCA_027035445.1 Thermococcus sp. | reverse complement strand
CGTGGGAAAGGAGGAAAGCGGCGTTTAAAAACCTGCAGAGGACGTCAATCCTTCCGCTCGTCCCGGGGAGGTCTCTCAGCCTGAAGTCCGCCTTGGTATGTGCCTCGTTCGCCTTGATTATGAAGGTCCTCATAAAAGGAGTAGGGCGAAGGGGTTTAAAGGGCTTGACCTATCCAACTGGGGTGGTGGAATGAAGTTCATCAAGGAGACGAAGGAGGGAACGCTCCTCTTCATTCATGTCCAGCCGAAGGCGAAGAAGAACGCGATTGAGGGCGTCGATGAATGGCGCGGAAGGCTGAAGGTCAAGGTAAAAGCCCCGCCCGTCGAGGGGAAGGCGAACAAGGAGGTTGTAAAGTTCTTTTCGAAGCTCCTCGGGGCGGAGGTTGAGATAGTGAAGGGCGAGACGAACAGGGAGAAGGACTTGCTGGTGAAGGGGCTGAGTAAGGAGGAGGTGACGGAAAAGCTGGGATTTTAATATTCTTCACCGTCAATTAGATAATTGAACCAAAAACGGTAAAAATACTAACATCAAGATGTAAGCGCCCACCACTAAATGGGGGGGGCGTATGAACAAGAAGGAGTTGGCAGGACTGACCCTTGGTGTGGTTGTTGTAGTACTGGCAGCAATGGCAACGCCTGCACTGGCCTCGGGAACTGGAACAGTAACCTTAACGGCAACACTACACGGGAGCTTCTCTGATGCGAGGGTTTATATTGCGGATTACTACACAGTTGAGAATGGACAGTTTGTGTTGGGGATGCCTTACACATGGGTTCACTTTGGCAGTTCCAGCGGGACCGGTTCCAATGCTTACTGGTATACCACGGACTCCTCCACTAGCCCTGGGGCCATAATAGCCTCTGGCACTTGGCATCTGAATACGTACACCAACTACGGATTAACGGAGTCTTCATACACAGGTCAGAGTCAGCTTTACGTTTACTTAACACCCAGCTCAACCCCCACATCAAGACACGTATTTCCCACAAGCGCCAAACATTCATCAGTCGCTTATACCACTTCTAGTTCACTCAAGTTATACATCAATGCCATAGTTGATGCACATGGTGGGACACAATATAGCAATGCTTTCTACGAGCCCGTAGGAATGTCAGTAGAGATTCCAGTTGATGTAGATGGATGACTCTTTACTTTTACATTGTTTAAAATTTTCACCTAATAGGGGGTGCATAGGATGGGTAGGAGGAGAACTTATCTGACCTCCGGCGTGATTTTAATAATTCTGGGTATCACTATCGCTGCCTATCCTATTCTTGAATATTATTTTACCGACTACCTACGGAGTCCTCATTCTGTGTTAACTAAGGGGAGCAACTTTGTGTATGCTGGAACCCTTCTCGTTCCCAATGGGTCAACACTTCTGATCTTTTACAACATAACCTACGAGGGGAACGGGGAGTTCAAGGTCAACGTGAGTAGCTATTCAATACCAAACAAGTTGGGTGTGAACCTCAAAATTCAGAGTTTTCCAAGCCTGACCTATAATGGAGACAAAATCGTCACCCTGACGTATAATGGGAAGGGAATAAAGCTAAGCAGTCTGAAGAAAAAAACGATGCTTATTGTGGTCAACAAAACAGATCCCCTGATAGATACCCTCTTCCCGGAGGAGAATGTTTCGGTGGTGTCCGGAGGTAAGAGCCGCGAGTTCAACCTGGTGATTCGGAAGCTACCATTTTCGTCCGATTTCTCCCCCTTAACAGTGGGATTTCCTTGGGTATACACGGTAAACCTGTCCAGACAACTCTGGAGATATCTCCAGCCTGTCAACTATTACCGGGGGAGTGACAGGTACTTTGCAAGGAATCTGGAAGTGGTCGGGGCCTATTTTAAAGCCTCACTCCAGGAAGTCCCGGCCAATGCTACCTTAGAACTGGACGGCCTGCCGGTGGGAACCCCCATAGGAATAAATGCTAGCAATGTTGATCTCCCCAAGCTCTTCCCTGACCTGAACTGGAGCTACATGAACCACGAGTACCCTTCAATAATAGATCTTAGCCTCGTGTATACAAACATCCAGCCCGCCTACCAGGACTGGTGGGGGGAATTCAAGTACAGTTTTGTCCAGTACTCGGCCCCCGTTGACTACATCCTCATCCTGCTGGGCATCGTCTTCCTGATACTCGCCGGGAGGGCAGGGAATGATGGTTGAAGCCAAGGATCTCGGCGTCAGCTACGGAAGGAACTGGGGCATAAAGGGGTTGACATTTAAAGTGAACGCCAACAGGCTAGCCCTCATAGGACACAACGGGAGCGGGAAGACAACGCTTTTATCCGTTCTTTCGGGTATACGGCATCCCACAACCGGGATGGCAAGGATAAACGGTCGGGAGCCGTACAGAAGAACCGACAAATGGATCGCGATAAGGTATTCCTTTGAAAAACCGCAGTTCAACATAGCGGTGAGGGTTGCCGATGTCGTTGACATCCTCAGGACGAACTCCAACTGCCCGTATGTCGATGATTTAATCGATGCCCTTGGGATAAACTCCTTCCTGGAGCAGAGGATAAACATGCTCTCAAGCGGGCAGGCGCAGCTCTGCAACATCTTGGTCGCTCTCTCCTGCAGATCTGAGGTGGTTATACTCGACGAGCCAACGGCACATCTCGACTCATACCGGGGTGGCGTGGTGGACGAGTTGATATCCAAAAGGAAGGGGCTGATAATAGCAACCCATGATATCGAGGAGGGGGAGGCGGTGGGAGATTACTTCCTCATAATGAAGGACGGACGCCTCGTCTGGTCTGGAGACAGGGAAAAGTTATTCTCCGACGAGATGTACGAGGTAACGCTCCTCGACCCCAATATTCATCTGCCCTTACCGGAGGTATACCGCTTTGGAGCAACCGTAATAGTCAAAGCAAAGGACGAAGAGCTTCAAAGCCTCTTCTCCAGCGGTGTGATCGCCGGCTTTAAGAAGGCGGGGTTGCGCTATGCTTACGCGAAAAGCAGTTAGATGGTACACCAAAAGCCTCTTCCCTCATCCGGCGACCGAGATACTGCTCCTGGTGATGCTGTTGGGCACCTGGTACTCACTAACCGATGCGGAGAAACTTGGATTTTACGAGTTTATAGTGATGGAAGAAGCGGTGTTCCTTCCAATTTACGGTATACTGATCGCCTCCCACATCCTCCGCGACAGAAGGGTTACGTTGTTTGAACTCACCCTGTTTAACGGGCCGAAGAATGTCTTTCTCGGTCGCTCGGTGGCAGCACTGGTCGGTCTGATGATCGGTGTCTCCAGCGTGGCCATAGTCACCTATGTAAGGGGTTATAGCTGGCTGATCATCCCAGTACTACTCAAGATACCAACGTACCTTGCGGTAATCACCGTCCTTATGGTATGGCTGGACACTCTGGGAGGGATCATCTCCTTTTACATTACAACCTCTGCAATTCCGATGGCACTCTTCGTACTGCTGACAAAGCCATACCAGCAGAGCTCTGCGATGGCAGTTTTGTCCTACTTCCTGATGCCCATCGGAGCAACCATCGAATCCAAAAAGTTTCCCCTCTCGATTAAAGGGGGATACACGATAGCCATCCTAGCCTCCGCTCTGATGATTCTGCTGGCTTATGTGGGATTCAAAAGAAAAGATTTCGAGCCCCAGTGAGGGGCTCACTTCAGAATCCCCAAACTCTCGTTCGTCTTCCTTATGCTCTCCCACTTCTCAGCGAGTTCAAACATGGCCCTTATCGCAT
>JALVUT010000101.1:2419-3792 GCA_027035445.1 Thermococcus sp. | reverse complement strand
CAAAAAGGGTCTCTTTGGAGCGGTGTGAGAGCAGTGTCGTAAAGAGGTTCATCTCAAGCGCGTGAATCGTCTGCATAATTGTGACAAATTGTGCTTTGGAATTGGCTTGGGAGAGTTGATGGAGCAGTTGCATCTTGAGTGTCACTTTGGGGGTGTCACTCTCAAAGAGTGTCGAGAGCTCTTGAAGCGGGATCTTGGGCAAAAAGGCACGATTTTTTGCCTGCAAATGCACAGGAAGTTTTAAAATATTTGAGAGGACGACACTTTTAGTTTTGGGATCTTCTTTGAGATTGGTCCAGTAGCGAGAACCGACTTCAAGGGGGATTTTACTCTGTGTGCGTACCTCTTTTTGGCGTCCGATATCCAGCAGATAGTGTTCGGGCTTGGTCTGCTCTTTGACTTGCATCACAACCGGCAGAGATGCGTTAAATTTCACCCCTTCAACCGGCTTGCTGCTTAATGCGCTGACACCGCTTAATCGCGTCAGTTCAGAGAGGACGCGAAACATTTAGTCGCCCAACTGCTCGATCTCTTCCAAAAGCCTCAAAGAGAGTGTGAGTTTATCCGCTTTTTCTAGTGCTGTTTCACCCTTTTTTGTGATAAGTGTAATGGCATTCTCATCACTTCCGAAGCTGTTTTGGCTCACATCATTGAAACAGACCGCGTCTAATCCCTTTTTTTCAAGCATCGCTCGTGCATATTCAAGCCCCTTTTGCGAATCGCTCTCCGCCTTGAATCCGACACTGTAGATCTCCGACTTGTCAAGCGATTTTAAAATATCCACATTCTCGACCAACTCCAACGACCACGCTTCACCGATATCCTGCTTCTTGATCTTGCCCGTTTGGGGGTATTTGGGACGGTAGTCACTCACCGCCGCTACCATAAAGAGATAGGGTTTTTTCTGAATCAACTCCGGCACGCTCTCATTCATCAGCGTCGCCTTGGTGAGCACACCCTTTTTCGCGACGCGAATCGCATCGACTAGATACTCCTGCATCTCTTGGGCGCTCTGCACCTCAATCGTGTAGAGATCGGAGGGAAGATTGGGATCGGGCTTGGTGGTGATATAGCAGACATCGGCACCCTTGAGATAGAGGGCAAGTGCGAGAGAGGATGCCATCTTTCCGCTGGAAAAGTTGCTGATATAGCGCACATCATCAATCTTCTCGATCGTTCCACCGCCACTAATGACGACACGACGATTGACCCAATACTCCTCTCTCAAAAGCATCGCACACGCACGATAGTAGATATCCTCCACCTCCGCCAGGGCACCGTCACCCTCATCACCGCAAGCGAGCATCTTTTTGACCGGTTCAACCACCTCAAAATTGGTCAGTTTGAGCATCTTGAGTGAGCCTTGTGTGATA
>JALVUT010000101.1:1408-2394 GCA_027035445.1 Thermococcus sp. | reverse complement strand
CAAGTTATCGGCAATACCGTTGGAGAGTTTGTTGATCGTATTGACCGTCGCGGGAGCGATGATAAAGAGATCGGCCCACTTGCCGAGATCGATATGGTTGTTGTCACTCTCCCACGACTCACTCTCTTGGTGCAACACCGCCGATCGAGTGAGAGCCTCAAAGGTCAAAGGGGCGATAAAGTGCTTTGCACTCTCACTCATCACCACGCGTACTTCCGCACCGCTCTTTTTTAGTAAACGAATCAACTCAAGAGATTTGTAGATCGCGATACTACCGCTCACCCCTAACGCTATCTTTTTTCCCTCAAGCAATCTCGCCATGCCTACTCCTTGAAAAATTTCTCGAAAAATCCCTCAACCACTTTGAGATTGGTTCTGGAGATTGCCAAAGTACCGCTTTTGACATCTTGATTGACGGTTGTACCCGCGGCGATGAGGACATTGTCATCGATTGTCACCGGTGCGACGATCTGCGTATCACTTCCGATAAAGACATTTTTACCGATCTTGGTTTTGTACTTTCTCTTGCCGTCATAGTTGCAGGTAATGGTACCCGCACCGATATTGGTTCCCTCATCGATCTCACTATCGCCGAGGTAGCTCAAGTGACCCGCTTTGACACCTGTGAGATTAGACTTTTTGACTTCTACAAAGTTTCCGATATGCGTCTCAAAGAGACGGCTACCCGGTCGCACCCGTGCCAACGGTCCTACATCGGAGTTGATGATCTCACTATCCTCAATGACGGAGTTGGCTTTGATATGACTCTCAACGATGCGTGCTCCTTTGAGAAGTGTTACACCGTTCTCGATGATACTCTCCCCCTCGATCACCACATCCGCATCGATATAGGTCGTATCAGGCAGTCGAAAGATTACCCCCTCACGCATAAAGCGCTCTTTGATGCGTCGCTGCATAATCTCTTCGGCGTGAGAAAGATCGAGTTTGGAATTAACCCCTTTGAAGTTCTCCTCTTTGACATAGAG
>JALVUT010000101.1:0-1398 GCA_027035445.1 Thermococcus sp. | reverse complement strand
ATTGCTAAGCTTTGGAAGATACTTCTCCAGCACTCCGTTACCAAAGAGATAGATACCGGCATTGACCGTCTTGATCTGCTTTTCCTCTTCAGTTGCATCCTTCTCTTCGACGATCCGCTCCACTTCACCCTCTTGAATGACGACACGCCCGTAACCGCTAGAGTCCTCCATCTCGATCACACTCATCACAATGTCGGCATCTTTGGTAAAGAAGTTCTCTAGCTCCTCTGCCTCCACAAGCGGCATATCACCGTTGAGCACAAGCACGCGATCATATTTGGTAGGGATATTCATCACTGCACCGCCGGTTCCGGGATAGTTCTCATGATCTTGAATCACAAAGTGAATATCATCAAAATACTTCTCCATCTCCTCTCGTACCAGATCGGCTTGATGATAGAGTACCACCGTCACATCATCACTCAACTTCTTTGCCTCACTGATAGCAAAATAGAGCATCTCAAAACCGCTGATCTTATGCAGGACTTTGGGAAGCGTTGATTTCATCCGTGTCCCTTTACCTGCTGCCAAGATAATTACTGAATTATTTTTCATCTGTTTCTATTAAACCTCTCTCTCCAAACTTTGCACTAAGCATATCCTATTATCGACCATAATGCAATTTTCTTCGCAAAAGTTACCGAAAAAATTAAAATTATTAAATTTTTATTCAATTCTACCGATATTCCTCTAACAAAAAGAATAAACAGAGGAAAGAACTCGATGGATTTAGGTAGTGTAATCGGACTCGTTCTCACCCTAGCCCTACTCTTCGGATCGATGATGATGGGTGTGGGAATCGGTCCCTATATCGATGTCCCCTCCCTTCTTATCGTATTTGGCGGTACGATCGGTGTCTTGATGATCGGCTTCAAAATGGAGCAGATCAAGAGTTTCGGAAAAATCTTTATGATCGCCATCAAACCACCTGAAAACGATCCTAAAGAGATGATCAAAAAGTTGGTAGAGTTTTCAACCAAAGCGAGAAAAGACGGTATATTAGCATTAGAGGGAGATATCGCCAATGAGGAGAACCCCTTTTTGAAAAAGGGAATGGGAATGGCGATCGACGGCAATGAACCTGATATCATTCGTGATCTTTTGGAGATCGATCTCGAACAGACTCAGGAGCGCCACGCCTCCAACCAAAACCTCTTTGGTCAAGTCGCCGGATTTGCCGGTGCGATGGGTATGATCGGTACACTGATCGGATTGGTCGCGATGCTTCTCAATATGGCGGATCCCGCTGCGATCGGCCCGGCGATGGCGGTAGCATTATTGACCACGATGTACGGTGCGATGCTGGGGAATATTATCGGTGCGCCTGTGGAGAATATTTTGGGTATTCGGACTAAAGAGGAGACACTGCTCAAAACGCTCATTATCGAAGGGATTATG
>JALVUT010000100.1 GCA_027035445.1 Thermococcus sp. | reverse complement strand
GCATCCAGTGGCCCTGCAACGAGGCGCGCCCCGAAGGGACCCCCCGCCTCTACACCCCCGACATGCCCACCCGCAACCCCGAGGGCAAACCCAAATTCGTCTTCGCCGAGTGGCAGCCGATGGAAGAGGACGTCTGCACCGCCTTCCCCCTTATCCTCAACACCGGCCGCACCGTGGAGCAGTTCCATACCCGCACCAAGACCGGCACCATCAAGATCCTCGACGACCTGGCCCCCGAAGCGTGGGTGGAGTTGAGCCCCAAGGACGCTGAAAAGCTGCAGGTCCAAAGCGGCGACCGCATCGCCCTCAGCTCCCCCCGGGGCCGTGTGGAGAACGTCATCGTTCGCGTGACCGAAGTCGTACGAGAAGGCACCATCTTCGTCCCTTTCCACTTCAACACCCAGCTGGTCAATGAGCTGACCCAGTCGCTCTTCGACCCCAAGTCTTTCGAACCCAACTACAAACAGACCGCCGTACAGCTGCACAGCCAAAAGGTGCCCCAAGGGATCGCGCTCAAAGAAGACGAAATCGCCGGAGCGTTGGGATATGCGAAGGAAGAAGAAAAAAATGCAGAACCCGTCCAAAAAAATGGATCGATCCCGACATCTTTTCAAACTTTGAGGTAGACCGGGTTATCTTGCACCATGGGGGCAAGAATTTTTCTTGCTTCAGTGTGATCTGTTTCCCCATACATTGATTTTATCGTTTTGCAATCACTCGAAGAGGTCCGGATCCACAATCACCAATTGCCCATTCCAGTTCACTAAATAAACGGTCTTTCCTTCGCTGGAATGGGTGATACCTATTACATATCCCCCTGTCTCAAGAAGACCCAACTGTACCGGATTGGCCGGATCGGAAACGTCCATTATCACGACTCCGTTTCGTGCATCATCTATATAGGCGATTTTTCCATCAGGCGAAAGCATGGCGCCTAATACATATCCCCCCGTATCAAAAAGACCCAACTGCACGGGATTGGCCGGATCAGAAACATCTACGATTACCAACCCGTCACGACCATCGGCGACATACGCGATTTTGTCATCGTTTGATAGAGTTACACCTTGTGCGAAACCTGCCGTGTCTAAAGCCCCTATCTGTGTAGGATTGGCCGGATCGGAAACGTCTACGATCACCAACCCGTCACCACCGTCGGATACATATGCGATTTTATCATCGCTTGATAAAGTTACATCTTGTGCGAAACCTGCCGTGTCTAAAGCCCCTATCTGCGTAGGATTGGCCGGATCGGAAACGTCTACGATCACTAAGCCTCCTGAAAAGTCAGCCACGTAGGCGAATTTTCCGTCACGTGAAACCGTTATGCTTTCTGTATGACTGCTCATATCGAGTGTACTTATCTGAGTAGGATTTTGAGGGTCTGAAACATCCACAATCACCATTCCGTCACGACCGTTGGCTAAATAAGCGGTTTTCCCATCCGGGGAAAGGGCTATATCAAGTGCATCCTTTACCGTATCAAGAAGACCCAACTTTACCGGCTTGGCCGGATCGGAGACGTCCACGGTCAACAAACCGTCAGATCTATCGATAATATAGGCGGTTTTCCCATCCGAAGAGAGGGTCACATCCCATCCAAAACCGGGCATATTCAAAACACCCAGTTGAACCGGATTTTCCAACTCGGAAAGATCCATAACCACCAATCCATCATTCCCATTGGCTACATAAGCGGCCTTCCCATCATCAGATAGAGCCACATCTATAGCATAACCCGATGTATTGAGCGCTCCCAAGAATATCGGTGTGTCCGAATCGGAAACATCAGCGATTACAAGTCTGTTATATCCATTGGCGATATAAGCGGTTTGGCCATCAGAAGAGAGGACAACGTGCATTGCAAATTTTCCTGTATTTAAAACGGCCCGTTGCGAAGGTGTTGTCGGATCCGAAACGTCTACGATCACCAATCCGCCACTCCCATCGGCGACATATGCAGTCTTCCCATCCGGAGATAGGGCCACACCCCTTGCGCTCCCCTCCGTATCGAGAACACCTAACTGTGTGGGATTGGCCGGATCCGAAACGTCTACGACCACCAACCCTTTACGCCCATCGGTCACATAAGCGGTCTTTCCATCCATAGAGAGAGTTACACTCTGAGCGGAATCCGCCGTATCAAGGGTACCTATTTGTACAGGATTGGCCGGATCCGAAACGTCTACGATCACCAACCCGTCACTCCCATCGGTGACATATGCAGTCTTCCCATCCCCAGATAGCGCCACCCCCTGCGCGGAACCCGCCGTATCAAGGGTACCTGTTTGTACAGGATTGGCCGGATCCGAAACGTCTACGATCACCAACCCGTCACTCCAATCGGCGACATATGCGATCTTCCCATCTGGAGAGAGAGCCACACCCAATGCGCTCCCCCCTGTATCGAGAGCACCCAACTGCTGGAGATTGGCCGGATCGGAAACGTCTACGATCACCAATCCGTTTACACCATCAGCCATATATGCGATATTCCCATCTTCTGAGAGCATGATACTTTGTGCAAGTCCTTCCGTATCGAGTGATCCTAGTTTGTGAGAGAGATTGAGCAGTGCCGTTTTCCCCGTATGAATCGCCGACACAATGACTTGATACTGACGCTTATAGAATGCTTTTAGTTTTGGAGTATCCTTGGCAGGATCGAAGGTGAGCATATCCAGTGTATTGACCGTTCCATCGTCGTTGACGTCGGCTATCACATGGGTGATCGCTTCCTGGAGCGTATTTCCGAAAGAGTTTTTATCGAAACGGTATTTGAGTTCTTTGACCACTTTTTCAAAGACCAGCTCGGTCTCGTAAGAGACGATGAAATCGTCTGCCGCATCTTTGAGTTCGCTTCCTTTGGCGATTGCTCGGATCACACCTTTGTTGGGCGTGGGCGCATTATCCTTCACACCATTATCATCCACATCCCAATCGTCACCTCCTTGGATTCGATAAACATAATAGCTCTCATCGTCCAGATCGCTGAAATGCATATTGAATTTCCCGATCTGATCCAAAGAAGTTCCCGAGCTTGTCGTTTCGTTATAAAGCAAGGTCAAACTCCCGTTGTCCTCGACTTTATAAATTGTCACATTGGCATCGGCAAGATTGCCAAGCTTGGCGGTCGCTTTGGTAGGAGCGTGCACGGTGACGCTGACTCGATCGGAACGGGTGGAAGCACCGTCATCGTCGGTCACAACCGCATAAAATGTGTACGTCCCCGCACTCTCTTCTTTGAGTGTAACGGTGGCTCCACTTCCTACTTTCGTGTCGTTGGTGTCGTACCACTCGATACCCTGCACCGTCCCGTCGGGATCGGAAGCCTCCGCCCTGAGGGTAAAGGACTCTCCGGTCTCCACTTCGCTCGGATCGACCGAAACGGTGAGGGTGGGAGCCTGATTGGGTGCATGGACGGTGACGCTGACGGTATCGGAACGGGTAGACGCCCCGTCATCATCGGTCACAACCGCATAAAACGTGTACGTCCCCGCACTCTCTTCTTTGAGTGTAACGGTGGCTCCACTTCCTACTTTCGTGTCGTTGGTGTCGTACCACTCGATACCCTGCACCGTCCCGTCGGGATCGGAAGCCTCCGCCCTGAGGGTAAAGGACTCTCCGGTCTCCACTTCGCTCGGATCGACCGAAACGGTGAGGGTGGGAACCTGATTGGGTGCATGGACGGTGACGCTGACTCGATCGGAACGGGTAGACGCCCCGTCATCATCGGTCACAACCGCATAAAACGTGTACGTCCCCGCACTCTCTTCTTTGAGTGTAACGGTGGCTCCACTTCCTACTTTCGTGTCGTTGGTGTCGTACCAC
>JALVUT010000099.1 GCA_027035445.1 Thermococcus sp. | reverse complement strand
TATGACATCAACTGCCTTGCTCCAGACTCAAAAGTTCTGACGGAGCACGGCTACTGGATAAAGGTTGAAGAGCTTCCGCAGAAGTTCAAACTCCAAGGCTTGAAGGTCTACAACCTCGATGAGGGGCACAATGATACCTCTAATGTTGCCCTCATTGCGGAGAGGGAAGTGGAAGATGGTGAGATGGCGGTTAGGATAACAACGGAGAGCGGAAGGGTTATCGAAGGGAGCGAGGATCACCCGGTTCTCACTCCGGAAGGATACGTCTATCTGGGCAACATCAAGGAGGGCGACCCTGTTATTGTCTATCCCTTTGAGGGCGTTGAATTCGAGGAGAGAAAGGGCATAATTCTCGATGAGAGTGCCTTTAAGGATGAAGACCCTCAGGTATTGAGCTTCCTCCGTGAGAAGAACCTGATCCCGCTTCGCTGGGAAAATCCAGAAATCGGGATGATAGCGAGAATCCTAGGCTTCGCTCTCGGTGATGCGCACCTTGGCGAGATGAGTGGCAGAATAACGCTGGCATTCTACAGGAAGGAAGAAACACTCAGAGAGCTGAAGAAAGACCTTGAAAAGCTCGGAATAAATGCCAACATCTACGTCCGTGAAAGGGACTACCGTATCGAAACGACAAGCGGTCACTATGAGGGTAAGAGCGTCTCCGCGGAGCTCAGGGTGGCTTCAAGGAGCTTCGCACTCCTCCTTGAGAGGCTTGGCCTGCCGAAGGGAAAGAAGACCGATAAGGCCTATCGTGTTCCAAAATGGATAATGGAAGCTCCTCTCTGGATCAAGAGGAACTTTTTGGCCGGATTCTTTGCCGCTGACGGAAGCATAGTCGAGTTTAAGGGCAACACACCTCTCCCGATAAACCTCACCCAGTCGAAGAGCGAAGAATTTGCCGGGAACCTCGCCGAGTTCTTGGGTGACGTCGCAAAGCTCCTTGCGGAGTTTGGAATAAAGACGACCCTCTACAAGGTCAAGTCAAAGAAGGGGGTCACTTACAGGCTCTCGATAGTGGGTGAGGAGAGCGTTAGGGCTTTTGTGGAGAGGATAAACTATGAGTATGACCTTGAAAAGAAGGCCAAAGGTTTAATCGCTGCTGCCTACCTTAAGCTTAAGGAACGCGTTAGGGAAGAGCGTAGAATGGCGATTGAAAAAGCAAGGGAAATCTATGAGAGAACGGGAAGCGTGAAGGAGGCCCACAAGGCCCTTAAGGACATTGTCAACAGGCGCTTCGTCGAGAGGAGCATCTACGAGGGTTACAGAGAACCGAGGGTTCCGAAGAACTTCCCGACCTTCGAGGAGTTCGCAAGGGAGAGGGGCTACGAAGGCGGCTTTGTCGCCGAGAGAGTCGTGAAAGTCGAAAGGGTCAGGCCATCCTACAACAGGTTCTACGACGTCGGCGTCTACCACGAGGCCCACAACTTCATAGCCAACGGCGTCGTCGTCCACAACTGTGGCGTCAGGCTTATCAGGACGAACCTCACCGAGAAGGAGGTAAGACCGCGCATCAAAGAACTCGTCGATACACTATTCAAGAACGTTCCCTCTGGTCTGGGGAGTAAGGGGCGCGTGAGGCTCCACTGGAGCCAGCTCGATGACGTTCTGACAGACGGTGCAAGATGGGCCGTTGAAAACGGCTACGGCTGGAAGGAAGATCTGGAGCACCTTGAGGAAGGCGGAAGGATGGAGGGTGCCGACCCGAACGCGGTCAGCCAGAAGGCAAAGCAGAGAGGAGCGCCGCAGCTCGGCTCCCTTGGCTCAGGAAACCACTTTCTTGAGGTTCAGGTCGTTGACAGAATCTACGATGAGGAAGTTGCTAGGACTTACGGCCTCTTTGAAGGGCAGGTTGTTGTCATGGAGCACACCGGAAGCAGGGGTCTCGGCCATCAGGTTGCCAGCGACTACCTCCGAATAATGGAGAAGGCGGTTAAGAAGTATCACGTCCCGTGGCCGGATAGGGAGCTGGTGAGCGTTCCGTTCCAGAGCGAGGAGGGGCAGAGATACTTCAGCGCAATGAAAGCGGCCGCAAACTTCGCCTGGGCAAACAGACAGATGATAGTCCACTGGGTAAGGGAGAGCTTTGAGGAGGTCTTCAAGCGCAGGGCGGAAGATATGGAAATGAGCATCGTCTATGACGTCGCCCACAACATAGCGAAGCTTGAGGAGCATGAGGTTGATGGGAGGAAGGTCAAGGTCGTTGTGCACAGGAAAGGAGCAACGAGGGCATTCCCGCCCGGACATCTGGACGTTCCGAGGGCCTACCGCGATGTCGGTCAGCCCGTCTTGATTCCGGGTTCCATGGGAACCGCCAGCTACGTCCTTGCTGGAACAGAGGGGTCAATGAGAGAGGCTTTTGGTTCGACATGCCACGGTGCGGGCAGGCTTATGAGCAGGCACGCGGCGACGAGGCGGTACCGCGGCGACAGGCTCAGGAACGAACTCGCCCAGAGGGGAATCTACGTTAGAGCCGCATCTCTCAGGGTCGTGGCTGAGGAGGCGCCGGGAGCATACAAGAGCGTCGACAATGTCGTCAACGTTGTCCATGAGGCCGGAATAGCGAACCTCGTCGCGAGGATGAGACCGATGGGGGTTGCGAAGGGATGATATCCCTTCAATCTCTCTCCACTGGTTTGGAGGCATTGGAATGAAGGAGCTAACCCACGTCGACGACAAAGGCGTTAAGATGGTTGAGGTGGGCCACAAAAGGGAGGTCTTCAGGAAAGCAACAGCAAAGGGGCGGATTTACCTCAGACCGGAGACCATAGAGCTTATTAAAACCGGGAAGACGAAGAAGGGAAACGTCATTGCCGCGGCCCAGATTGCCGGGATTCTCGCGGTCAAGAAAACACCGGAGCTGATTCCGCTCTGCCATCCGATACCACTGACGGGCGTGAATATAACCTTTGAGTTGGGGGATGACTACATCGAGGCGACCTGCGAGGTTCGTGCGACCTATAAAACAGGCGTAGAAATGGAGGCGCTGACAGGTGTTAGCGTTGCCCTGCTGACAGTGTGGGACATGGTCAAGGCCGTCGAAAAGGACGAGCGTGGCCAGTATCCTGTTACGAGGATTGAGGGCATACACGTTGTGGAGAAAGTGAAGGAGGGCTGAGCGCTTACACCAGACCTGTAGCATCAGGTAAGTTTTTTAGCACATCCCTCCTCCTTTAAATGATGAACCTCAAACTCAACCCCGAAGCCAGAGCAATCTACCGTTCGATAAGGGAAGAGATAAAGAGGAGGTTAATCCTTTCTGGGAGTTCCGCAATTCTCGACCGCTTTGCGCCTGTTTCTGAGCCAGAGGAAATCCTGCGCAGGCAGCGATACCTCCGGGAGAGCCTGAGTGAAATCCGGCCCGAGCTCAGGGGATACCTCTCCCGGGTGAAGCCCGTAAAGTTCCGCCGCGACTACCTCCACGATAGAATCCTCATAGTCGATGAAAGCGAGCTGGAGAGGGCCGAAGAGCTCGGCCTCTGCGAGGTCTCCACAGGCATTGAGAATTCTGAAGGCTATCCGCTGGTTCTCAGCACACTCGGCTACGGTATCAGCGTCGAGCTCACGCCGGCCCAGATAGCGCCGGAGCTCTATATCATGCCCCTCTGGGAGAAGCGCGAAACACTGGAGGCCCTCGCCCGAATCGGGGAGCTAACGGGGAGAAGAAGCGTCGCCCCGGAAATACTGAAAGCCCTCACAGGACTGAAAGAGGTCATGGAAAAGAGGAAGCTCCTCGACGGCCTTGAGGAGCTGGTCGCCGAGAAGGAGCGCGAGCTCAACGGGAAAATCTCCGGGAAGCTTGAAAAGTTCAGTCTGACGCTCAGCGGGAAGGAGC
>JALVUT010000098.1 GCA_027035445.1 Thermococcus sp. | reverse complement strand
TTGTACAGGTCACCGAGTTCACAGACTTCACCGTGAGCGAAAAGCCCGTTAAGGAGGTCAGTAAGACGGCGGTACTTGGAGTCACCTACGAGGACATCGGCGGCCTCAAAGACGTCATCCAGAAGGTCAGGGAGATGATAGAGCTTCCGCTCAAGCACCCGGAGATATTCGAGAAGCTCGGAATAGAGCCGCCGAAGGGGGTTCTCCTCTACGGGCCTCCGGGAACCGGTAAAACCCTCCTCGCCAAAGCCGTTGCAAACGAGGCGAACGCCCACTTCATAGCCATCAACGGTCCAGAAATAATGAGCAAGTACTACGGAGAGAGCGAGGAGAGACTGAGGGAGGTCTTCAAGGAGGCTGAAGAGAACGCGCCCGCGATAATCTTCATCGATGAAATAGACGCCATAGCCCCGAAGAGAGAAGAAACGCACGGCGAGGTAGAGAAGAGGGTGGTTTCACAGCTGCTCACCCTGATGGACGGCCTCAAGAGCCGCGGAAAAGTCATCGTCATAGGCGCGACTAACAGGCCGGACGCTATTGATCCGGCTTTGAGGAGGCCTGGGAGGTTTGATAGGGAGCTTGAGGTCGGCGTCCCCGACAAACAGGGCAGGAAAGAGATACTCCAAATACACACCAGAGGAATGCCCATAGAGCCGGAGTTTAGGAGAGACAAGGTCATCGAGATACTTGAGGAACTTGAGGGGAACGAGACCTACCGCGACGCGGCCGAGAGGGCCATCATAAAAGTCAAGAAGGCCGAGAGTGAGGTGGATATAAAGAAGGCCCTCCGCGAGGTGGACGAGAGGCTCTACGATGAGGTCAAGGCCAGGCTCATAGATGGTCTCCTTGGGGAGCTGGCGGAGGTTACGCACGGCTTCGTCGGTGCCGACTTAGCGGCACTCGCCAGGGAAGCAGCGATGGCAGCGCTCAGGAGACTCATCAAGGACGGCAAGATAGACTTCGAGGCCGAGCACATACCCAAGGAGGTTCTTGAGGAGCTGAAGGTCACCAGGAGGGACTTCTACGAGGCGCTGAAGATGATAGAGCCGAGCGCCCTCAGGGAGGTCCTGCTGGAGGTTCCGAACATCCACTGGGACGATGTTGGCGGGCTGGAGGATGTAAAGGAGGAGCTTCGCGAGGCAGTCGAATGGCCGCTCAAGTATCCGGAGGCATTCACCGGACTCGGCATCAACCCGCCGAAGGGGATACTCCTCTACGGGCCTCCAGGAACCGGTAAAACCCTCCTCGCCAAAGCTGTCGCGAACGAGAGTGAGGCCAACTTCATAGCCATCAAGGGTCCGGAGGTGCTGAGCAAGTGGGTCGGCGAGAGCGAGAAGAACATCCGCGAGATCTTCAGGAAGGCGAGGCAGGCCGCCCCGACAGTGGTGTTCATAGACGAGATAGACGCCATAGCGCCACGCAGGGGAACCGACGTCAACAGGGTTACCGACAGGCTCATAAACCAGCTGCTGACGGAGATGGACGGAATCCAGGAGAACAGCGGGGTGGTCATCATAGGTGCAACAAACAGGCCTGACATCATCGACCCTGCCCTGCTCAGGCCGGGGAGGTTCGACAGGCTCATACTCGTTCCAGCACCGGACGAGAAGGCCAGACTTGAGATATTCAGGGTGCACACCAGGAAGGTCCCACTGGCCGAGGATGTGAACCTTGAAGAGCTGGCCAGGAAGACTGAGGGTTACACCGGAGCTGATATCGAGGCGGCGGTAAGAGAGGCGGCGATGCTCGCCATGCGCAGGGCCCTCCAGGAAGGCATCATAAGGCCCGGCATGAAGGCCGACGAGGTACGCAGAAAGGTCAAGGTTACCATGAAGGACTTCGAAAAGGCACTGAAGAAGATAGGGCCGAGCATGGGTGAGGAGACCATGGAGTACTACAGGACGATTCAGGAGCAGTTCAAACAGGCCCACGGAGCATAATTCGGTGAGTTATAGGGGCTGAGATCTGAAAAGCCCCTAACCTCTTGTTATCCATGTGTCCAAAGCGCCTCCGTCCGAACAAAAACCATGGGACAGTTCAAGTGACCCATTCAACCTCAAAGTCTACGGCCCTGAGCCTTCTGGCGGTGTCCCAGGCCACCATTTCCGCCCTTTTAATGCTGTTCGTAACCACTATCTGTTCCTCGGGGAGGGAGTCCCTCATGTAGTAAACGATCCTTGCGAGCACGTTACTCACCTCATGTATCACTGTAAGTGAAAGACACTAGGATCGACTTAAAAGCTTTGCTGTACGTATGATCACGTCAATGAACATAAAGATGCACATAATGGAGGCACGGGGCCCCGAGAAAATAAAGTGGACATAAGGGTACATAGGTGATAGGAAGAGTTCAATCGATCCTCTCAAGCTCAAATACCAATGCACCTTTGAATGTTAACTCCTCAAAAGCTCTCTTCCGGGCGGCCTCTATATTCTCCGCATCGAAAACTATCCTTTCCCCGTTGTGAGTTCCGCCGTGGAGGGTGAGTTCCCATCTCATCATACCGCCAGTGAGGCCGTGTTTGGAACAAATATAAAGTTAACGGGAGCATGGGATACGCTTATTAGGATTGGGGTAGAAACTTGTCTGGGATTGACATGGAGGAAAGAAACAAAAAACTCCTCCTGTACCTGCTCGACAAACTCGTGGACTTTGCAGTGATAACCGCAGCGGTGACCGTGGGAGTCATCATAGCCGTTGGATTCATAGCAAGACATATGAGCCATGCCCTTGGGGGGTAAAAATGAGAAGGTCGCAGGCTGCGGTTGAGTACCTGATGATGATAGGCATCGTGCTCCTCATAATATTCTTGGCCATGAGACTCATCCAGAGGACCGTTAACAACGCCTCCAAGAACATAGAGAACGCCACCCAGCTCATCCTGAAGGAACTCCAAAAAGGGATAAACGGAAGCGGTGGATGATCACTCCTCCCTTATCACGATCTCTATCCTCTTCCCCTCACGGTAGCCCTTCATCGCGGAGAGCATGCCTTTTAGCGTCTTTTCAACAAGCTCCTGCACCCAGTCCTTCATGGGGAGAACCTGACCGTCGATCTTGACGGTAACCTTCGGCTTTGAGCTGAGGACGACGCAGTCCTTGACCGTCTTCTCGCCCTTAACTATCATCCTCGCCATCTCGGCACAGTGAAAGCCGCATAGGCCACAGTCGATATTGGGAAGCATGAAGGCATACTCCTCAATCAGGTCAGCGAGTCTCCCGGCGTCGGTGGTGGCGTTTATCACGGGGAGGCCGCCCACCTCATTGATCCCCCTTCCGGCTATGACTCCACTCACCGCTATGGCAAGACCGTCGCTGAGCTCCCCGACATCCTCCTCAGTCCTCGCGCAGACCACCCTGGGAACGTGCTGAACGCTTTTGAATCCTTCCAACAGGAGGAAGTCTGCCGAGACTATCGAGAAGAGGGCGTTTATATCCTTCGCCCTGAAGAGCAGGGCATCCGTGTCTTTTGCCCTAACTATAACCGAATCGGCGGCCCTCGAAAAGAGCCAGGTATCGGTGTTTTCCCTGTCAAATTCGGTGTGCATACTCTTCGCTATCGCCACGCGGTAGCCCCTCTCCTTGAGCACCCCGGCGACCGCTTCGATCGTCGTGGTCTTTCCGCTCTTCTTGAACCCCACAAAAGCCACCGCACGCATGGTTCCACCTCAGAGAAGCATTATCCAGTTCAGGTCGTCGATTTTAACGAGAAGTCCCCTCGCTTTGTTGCCGGCTATGTCCTTGACATCGGTTAGAAATATGACCTCCTCATCAAAGTCGCTGAGTACCCCGGTGAAAGAGTGCTCGTTGCTCACCGACAGGGCCACCCTCTTTCCTTTCCACGCCTC
>JALVUT010000097.1 GCA_027035445.1 Thermococcus sp. | reverse complement strand
TTGAAGACTGGATGGCCAAGACGGACAACGAGGACATCAAGGCGGTTTACAGCAACCTCATGGCCGGCAGTGAGAATCATCTGAGGGCCTTTGTAAAGAACCTTGAGGCTCAGGGAGTGAGCTACACTGCCCAGGTTCTCCCGCAGGAGCAGGTTGATGAGATACTCAGCAGCGAGAACAGCCACAGCGGGCACGGAAGGATGATGGGCGGAGAGAAGCATGGCCACATGAGGGGCATGGGCCATATGAAAGGCAGGGGTGGACCCCAGAAAAATGCATGGATGGGTTCCGCTGACTGGAGCGGACCCCTCCGCGATGGGAGCTGCGGGATGAACTTCGGGGGCTGATGTCCCCACATTATTTTCATCAATTCCCGGGGGGTTGGATATGGAAACGGGGGTTAAAGTACTGCACCTTGTTGAGTATGGAGAACTTCCTGCGGAGGAGATACCCCTTGAGGAGGTGGCGGAGGACGCCTACAGGCTGCTCAGCACCGTGATGGTTGAGGCGTACGAGACCTCATGGGGAAGGCTCCTCAAACTGCTCGATGAGTATGGCAACTACATCGGAAAGGTTCTCGGCCCTCCGCTGGAGGGGCTCTCCCTTGGAAGCGCCTACCAGACTGCATTTGGTGTTAAGGTAACTCTGACCTGTGGTACCGAAGTAGTTGGATGGATATACCTGGAGGGATGAACATGCCAAGAGGGTTCAGAGGACCCGTCATGAAGGGCCCATTCTTGGAAGGAGGGGCTCTGGCTGGTGGTGGCTCGGTTCCCTTGCGTTCGTTTTCATATTCGCGAGGATTGTTCTGATGGCCGGTAGTGAGTACTCACTCCGGGTGCTGAGCGGGGGTACCACTCCATAGTCGGAAGCTGGCGGAAAGCTTTTATCCTTTCCGGTCTTTTCTTATGTAGAGCTTTGCTCAGGCGTGCATCAGCGTGGTGACCATGGTTACCGTGAAAGAACTTGTGGCAATAGGGGAGGCCCTCTCGAACCCAATAAGGGTCAGGGTACTGATGATGCTCTGCGAAAAGGAGTGGTACGTCTATGAACTTGCCAAGGAGCTCGGGATATCGAGGCAGCTCCTCTACCTTCACCTCAAGAAGCTTGAGAAGGCTGGACTGATCGAGAGCGAGCTTCGCCTTGAGCCCGGTGACCCTAGGGCCAAGAAGTACTACCGGGCGAAGCGGTTCAGGATTGTTCTCGACAATGACGTGATAAAAAGCCTGAGGGAGGTTTGAGAATGCCGTGGGGAGGTGAGCATATGCAGACTCCGAGCGGGTGGATAAGCATAATCCTTGGCCTGATAATCCTAGTGGTGCTGGGTTTTGCATTCTATCAGGTGAACAGGGCCTTAAACGACTTCAAAGTTGAGGTCGAGAGGCTCAAGAACACCCTTGAGGAGACGAGAAAGAACACTGAGGAGATAAGGAAGAAGCTCGAGGAAATCTGAGTTCGCTCAAGAGCCGATCCTCTTTACAAGTTCCTCCAGTTTTTCCTTTCCATTCCCCACCAGAGGTTTCCCGTGGGCGGGCAGGAGGTTCTCAAAGTCCACCTCCAGAAGCTCGACTATCCTCTTCCTGTTCATCTCAGGATCAAGGGAGTACTGGTGCGGAACCTCCTCCAGCTTACCACCGCGTTCTATCACCAGATCCCCGACGAAGAGGCTTTTCTTTTCATCATCTAGCAGACAGATGCTCCCGGGGCTGTGGCCCGGTTTGTGGAGAACCATGAATCCCTCGATCGTGTCTCCATCCTTCAGCTTTACTTCAGGTGTAATTGCGGCGCTCTCCTCTACGAGTGCCACCTCATCCACATGGGCTGCAACAGCGGCGCCTGTTCTCTCCTTCAGGCACCTCAGAGAGCCTGTGTGGTCAAGGTGGCCGTGGGTCAGGATTATCGTCTTCAGGGGCTTTTTCAGGCCCTTAACAGCATCCATAACCTTCTCGCAGGTTGTCCCTACCCCCGTGTCGATAGCCACCAGATGGTCTCCCCTGTCAACTAGGTAGACATTAACGAATGTGTCGAAGATCCGGTAAATCCCTGGAAGAACTCTATCGCACATGGGGTTCACCTCATTCAGGTTTTTATCTTAACCCTAAAATCTTTTTCGGATAAACTTATTAAGGCGGGGTTCGAAGTGGTTTGCAGGTGGTAATATGGGGGGTGTTCCGATTTTTGATGATCTCAAGCGGATAGGCCATGATAGGGTTACCACAATAGGTATGGGCACGTGAGGCATCGGTGGCTACGAGAGCCCCGACTATTCGAGAGACGGGGAGGGCATCAAAGTTCTCAGGCACGGCCTTGAGCTCGGGGTAAACCTCATTGACACTGCGGAGTTCTACGGTGCAGGCCACTCAGAGGAGCTTGTTGGTGAGGCCATAAAAGGCCTCGAGCGCGAGTATATCTTCATAATCAGCAAGGTCTGGCCGACCCACTTCGACAGCGAGAGCGCAAAGAAGGCCGCAAGGGGGAGCGTTAAAAGGCTCGGAACTTACATCGACCTATACCTCCTTCACTGGCCGGTTGATGACTTCAGGAGAATAGAGGAGACGCTCCACGCTCTTGAGGAGCTCGTTGACGAGGGGCTCATAAGGTACATCGGGGTGAGCAACTTCGACCTCGAACTTCTCAGGAAGAGCCAGGAGGTCATGAGAAAGTACGAGATAGTCGCCAATGAGGTCAAATACTCGCTCAGGGATCGCTGGCCGGAAACTACCGGACTTCTTGACTACATGAAGCGAGAAAAGATCGCGCTCATAGCCTACACTCCCCTCGAAAAAGGAGCCCTCACCAGAAACAAATGCCTCGCCGAGATTGGAAAGAGGTATGAAAAAAGTTCTGCCCAAGTAGCTTTGAACTACCTCATCTGGGAGGAGAACGTTGTGGCGATTCCAAAGGCTGGAAGCAAAGTCCACCTCGAAGAGAACTTTGGGGCGATGGGCTGGCGTCTTTCAAAAGAGGACAGGGAAAAAGCTAGGAGGTGCGTCTGATGTACGGCTACCACAACAAAATAGCCCGCGTTAATCTGGCCGAGGGAAAGGTTACCTACGAGGAGCTTCCCGATGAGGTCATAAGGAAGTTCATAGGTGGGAAGGGCCTCGGCTACTACCTGATTTACCGCGAGGTTCCGCCCGGAACCGACCCGCTCAGCCCGACCAACAAGTTTGTCTTCGCCCCGGGAGGAATGACGGGCCTTGTTCCCGGTTCGAGCAAGGTAATAGCGGTGAGCAAGAGTCCGGAGACGGATCTCATCAGCGACTCAAGCGGTGGAGACGCCTTCGGACCGAAGCTGAAGGGACACTTTGACGCGCTGATAATCGAGGGAAAGAGTGAGGAACCGGTTTACCTCTACGTCCACGACGGCGAGGTCGGGATTCTGTTAGCTGAGCACCTCTGGGGTAGGGGCAACTATGAAGTTGCCAGGGAAATCTGGGAGGAGCATCCCCAGGCGAGCATCGCTCTAATTGGCCCGGCCGGCGAGAAGCTCAGCAGGATAGCGAACATAATCTACGACACGGAGAGGGCGAGCGGTAGGGGCGGTCTCGGAGCCGTCCTCGGGAGCAAGGGGATCAAAGCCGTCGTTGTCGAGCCCGGGGAAAAGCCAAAGGTGGCCAACCTGGAGGAGTTCCAGAGGCTGTGGCAGAGCTTCTATGATGAGTTTGCCACGAACCCTAAGTACGAGCACAGCAGGAACTACGGGACGAGCGATGGGTTAAGAAGTTCAGCATCACTTGGCATGAGTCCAGCCTACAACTTCTCAAGGCCCTATATCCCTGACGAGCTGGCCAGCAGGCTCGGTGGAGATGAGGTCAAGAAGTATGAGATAACCCCAGAGTGGTTTATCCATGGAAAGAGCT
>JALVUT010000096.1 GCA_027035445.1 Thermococcus sp. | reverse complement strand
TCTTTACTTTAAATCCCACTATGGTCTGATTTTATCAAAAACTGATAGAAATGATTCAGATCTATGGAGAGGGCTTTCAATCCCATTTTGGTCTGATTTTATCTTTCGAAAAACCATGCGTCGTCTATTTCGAATAGAACCTTTCAATCCCATTTTGGTCTGATTTTATCTTAATAAAGCATTTCTTTTTTTCTCCTATTTTATAGCTTTCAATCCCATTTTGGTCTGATTTTATCCAGCCACGAGAATAGCAAGCCCAAGCTCGTAATTTACGCTTTCAATCCCATTTTGGTCTGATTTTATCCCCGTTCCGTACACTGGAATATTCAAAATGTTGACAGGCTTTCAATCCCATTTTGGTCTGATTTTATCGCATCGTACTTTATCACATAGTCTTTCGTCGTGTCGAGGCTTTCAATCCCATTTTGGTCTGATTTTATCTAACGTTAATGGTTGAGGATTTACCGTCTACCGTGAGGACTTTCAATCCCATTTTGGTCTGATTTTATCTCTTTTATAATAACTCTCTATAGTTTTGACTGACCGGTCTTTCAATCCCATTTTGGTCTGATTTTATCACGGAGTAAATTACGAAGACGTAGTTTCTGCGTTTAAGCTTTCAATCCCATTTTGGTCTGATTTTATCCAGCGTTACGAGGTAAACTTGCACGTCGGGGTTGAAGCTTTCAATCCCATTTTGGTCTGATTTTATCGTTGAAAGTTAAGCTTGGAAATAGAATATTAGTCGGATAGCTTTCAATCCCATTTTGGTCTGATTTTATCCCGCTGCGTAAACATCTCCTGTTTTGGTATCTTTGAATATCTTTCAATCCCATTTTGGTCTGATTTTATCCCATTTAGACTTAAGCAAAATTATATTATTTATCCCTGCTTTCAATCCCATTTTGGTCTGATTTTATCTTGCTGATTATCAGGCAAAACAGAAGTTTCAGCGTGCTTTCAATCCCATTTTGGTCTGATTTTATCTTGGATGAAATATTGGAAACACTTAAGTCTATAGAAACTTTCAATCCCATTTTGGTCTGATTTTATCATAAAGAAAAGCAGGATATAATCAAAAAATTGGATGAAATATCTTTCAATCCCATTTTGGTCTGATTTTATCCCCACCCCCGAGCCGGTTCGAATTTCGAAACCATCCGGCTTTCAATCCCATTTTGGTCTGATTTTATCCTAAAGAAGCATACCCTGGTTAGAGTGCACAAGATTGATACTTTCAATCCCATTTTGGTCTGATTTTATCGCTGAAAATTTCGTTAATAATTTGATAGACCGAAGTACTTTCAATCCCATTTTGGTCTGATTTTATCGCAGAAACATCCTGCGAACCAAGAACCTCAACTCCCGGCTTTCAATCCCATTTTGGTCTGATTTTATCTCAAGATAAGCCTTGCTTCTGGCAATCCTCTGTGCTCCTTTCAATCCCATTTTGGTCTGATTTTATCAAAGGAAGTGGGAGAAAAGGAAGTAAAGAAGATAGAAGCTTTCAATCCCATTTTGGTCTGATTTTATCTACAATCCATACGCACGGATAAGGAGCTTCGGGAAGCGCTTTCAATCCCATTTTGGTCTGATTTTATCAAAATACAATGAAGATAAAATAAAAGCCCGATATGCGCTTTCAATCCCATTTTGGTCTGATTTTATCTAATGCGTATTTATCGGAATACTTGAAGTCGAACAGGTCTTTCAATCCCATTTTGGTCTGATTTTATCCCCGTTCTACCTCGCACCGGTGAACAAAACACTTTATGGCTTTCAATCCCATTTTGGTCTGATTTTATCAAGAGAGTGCGAAGCGTACAGGGAGCTGAAAAGCGTCGTAACTTTCAATCCCATTTTGGTCTGATTTTATCGCAGACGTCGCACTACCTGATAGCTAACGTTCCGTACGCTTTCAATCCCATTTTGGTCTGATTTTATCGGTGAGAAAAATGGAGCAGGAGATTAGGAAAATAGAAACTTTCAATCCCATTTTGGTCTGATTTTATCGCGAAATTATTCAGAGACGTCTCTGGAAATATCTTAAACTTTCAATCCCATTTTGGTCTGATTTTATCGTATTGTACGAACCCCACAGTTGCGGGTTGCACGATGAACCTTTCAATCCCATTTTGGTCTGATTTTATCTGCTTCCAGCAGGTTCGCCACTTGCGAGTGTAAACCCTTTCAATCCCATTTTGGTCTGATTTTATCGTGAGCTGCATCGCTGTTCACCTCTGTTAGAACCTCATCTTTCAATCCCATTTTGGTCTGATTTTATCCAGACATTTACCCTTCCAGCGCTCTCTACAACAAACCTTTCAATCCCATTTTGGTCTGATTTTATCGGTTATGAGCAAAAACATAGCGTTGTCGATATTATACACTTTCAATCCCATTTTGGTCTGATTTTATCTTGAACGCAGAAAAAGCGAACGTGTCAGTTGTTAACTTTCAATCCCATTTTGGTCTGATTTTATCTTAATCGATTACCCGGTTTTGCTTGAGATAAACGACGCACTTTCAATCCCATTTTGGTCTGATTTTATCATACTTCGCACGTCCGAGCTATTCCGTTTCACCGAGATTCTTTCAATCCCATTTTGGTCTGATTTTATCACACCAAACGAACTATTTTAGCCAACGGAATAACAGCCTTTCAATCCCATTTTGGTCTGATTTTATCGAAACAGCTAGACCTGCTAAGAATAAAGCTGAAAAATGCATCTTTCAATCCCATTTTGGTCTGATTTTATCGTGGTCAGGAGCTACAACAAAACCAGAACGGCGAGCTTTCAATCCCATTTTGGTCTGATTTTATCACACCTTGCCCTCTATCGTCAGCGGCTCAAACATCTCTCTTTCAATCCCATTTTGGTCTGATTTTATCTTGTCTGGTTACTCGACAAGAACTCGGGAAAAGCAGTGCTTTCAATCCCATTTTGGTCTGATTTTATCGTCCCTCGTAGCGTAGGGCACTTTCAGGATGAACTGACTTTCAATCCCATTTTGGTCTGATTTTATCCCTCCTCCATCGCCTTTCCGCCGACTGGATACTTTTGCCTTTCAATCCCATTTTGGTCTGATTTTATCTTTTACATCAATTCCAAGCTCTTCAGCCCTTTTTACACTTTCAATCCCATTTTGGTCTGATTTTATCCTATGACGACAACTGCTCCGTGCGTCTTGAACTTCTGCCTTTCAATCCCATTTTGGTCTGATTTTATCGGTAGCTCGTAGGCGATTACGGGCGTGCCAGAGTAGACTTTCAATCCCATTTTGGTCTGATTTTATCTCATCATAAACTCTGAGCCACTCGCAGTTGTCAGTCTTTCAATCCCATTTTGGTCTGATTTTATCGCTGCTCAAGCCAGAAAACTACACCGTGAGCGTTCCAACTTTCAATCCCATTTTGGTCTGATTTTATCGGAATAGCTTCGCAATTGTCGAAAGAAAGAAACTAACTTTCAATCCCATTTTGGTCTGATTTTATCGGATTGAAAGTGTTGTTGACACTATCGACACGGATTACAGCCGACTCTTTCAATCCCATTTTGGTCTGATTTTATCGTGTATGAAGTGGAATATGACGACGAAGGGAATAGAACCTTTCAATCCCATTTTGGTCTGATTTTATCAGAAAAAGCTGGCGAGAAAGTTTCTTTCCAAGTATCCTTTCAATCCCATTTTGGTCTGATTTTATCGTAACTACAAAATATTTTCTGCAGACCGGGTATGCCGGCTTTCAATCCCATTTTGGTCTGATTTTATCTACTGGTAATTTTCCTCTGTTTCGCTATATAACGTTTTCTTATCGCTCCTTTACGTGGCTTTCGTCGTCGACCTCCATTTGTGCAGTCAGTATAT
>JALVUT010000095.1 GCA_027035445.1 Thermococcus sp. | reverse complement strand
AGGAGCACGTTGTCTACATAGGAAAGAAGCCGGTTATGAACTACGTCCTGGCCGTTATCACCCAGTTCAACGAGGGTGCTAAGGAGGTTAGCGTTAAGGCTCGCGGCAGGGCCATCAGCAGAGCTGTTGATGTCGCTGAGATCGTCAGGAACAGGTTCCTTCCAGAGGTCAGGGTTAAAGAGATTAAGATCGGCACCGAGGAGCTTCCGACTGCCGACGGCAGAACCGCGAACACCTCGACCATCGAGATCGTTATGGAGAAGCCGTGAATTAATTGGATCCTCCTTTCCTTTTACTCTCACGTTTCTATTAACTTCAACTTTCCTTGTAGTGATGGAAACCCTTAATATTCCCTTTGGTGTATCCTTCATTGGTGGCGCCGTTGAATGATAGGAGCATAAACATTCACGATGAGAGGGCAAAAGAGCTCGCGCAGGTACTGACCAACGATAAGGCGCTTGCAATTTTACATCTTATCGAAGATCGGGAATTATCAATAAGCGAGATCGCGAAGGAGCTCAACCTCCCGATCTCAACGGTTTCATATCACATGGACAGGATGCTACGGGTTGGCCTCGTTGAGGTAGCCGGACGGAAATACGGGAAAAGACTGCAGGAGGTAAAGCTCTACCGCGCGTCGAACAAGCCGATTCTTCTGCTCCCCCGTAAGACTGCAGCTAGGGTCAAAAAGAAGTCCTTTCTCGGCTTTGAAAATCTCCATGTCATCAGCCTGGCCCTGGCAGGACTTATCTCGGCAGCGGTGTACGCTGTCTCCAGACGGCTTCTGGTGGTTTCGCCCGAGAAAGGTACGGAAAACCTCTCAACTTCAGCTCAGAAGGTGGCGCCTATGATCAGAACCTCTCCCATCAACACGAGCACGGTCACAGCCCCAGCAATGCGAGGTGTTTCACACATTATCCCTCCTATCTTGGGTATTACAGCCTTCATCCTAACGCTTGTCCTGTTTTTGTACATCCTGCGCAGGCGGGGCTGAAGAAAGGTTTTTAAGTTTCCTTCCCAACCCTCGCTAGAGAGGTGATGAAATGGCACCAAGAATCGCCGTGGGTCAAGTAGTTAAAAGGAAGGCAGTTGTTGTCAAACCCAGTGATACCATCCACAGGGTGGCCAGGATTCTCTCCAAGAATAAGGTGGGAAGTGCAGTTGTCGTAAAGGATGACGATATAGTGGGGATAATCACAGACAGGGACATTCTGGATAAAGTTGTGGCAAAGGGCCTAAACCCCAAAGAGGTCAAGGTCAGCGAGGTAATGACAAAGAACCCGGTGAAGATAGAGGACGACTACGAGGTTCAGGATGCTATAGATAGGATGATGGACAGGGGGATAAGGCGCCTTCTCGTCACCAGACTCGGAAAGCCTATAGGTTTTGTAACAGCCGCGGATCTTCTCGTGGCCCTTAACACATATAACAGTGAAAACGAGGAAGAACCCCCCGAGGAAACCGAAGTCTATGGGATCTGCGAGCTCTGCGGGCAGTACGGTCCGTTGTACAAGGTCAACATTGAAGGTCAGGAGAAATGGATATGCGAGAGCTGCAAGGACTCACTCAACCTCTGAGCCTCTCAGTTCTTCCATAACTTCGTCAAGGATTATTCCAAACTCTCGGTTTCTGTTCTCAACGCTTAGGGTGTGGAGTTTTCCCAGGGGTCTGAATCTATAAACGAAGCGTCTGTGAACAACTCCAAGAAAGGGCTTCTCCGACTTCAGGGCTTCGCCTATCACTTTGGCAAACCCATCGCTCCTGTACTCTATGGGGCCTATCTCATCGATAACTATCAGATCCGCCTCGGCGAGCCCCCTTCTTATGGCGGGAACACCAACACGCTCTATCTCATCAACGTGGACGATGTACTTTCCAAACGGAACTCCCGGCAGATGAGATGTTCCCCTGATGCTCGCTAAAGTTCCTTCCTCACCGGTATCGAGGGCGGTGATTTTGAACCCGACGCGCCTTCCATTTCTGCGCACTTCCCGCGTTATTATACCGCCGACGATATAACCCCAGCGGCCGGCTTCCTTCGCAATCCTCTCCACGAGAGTGGTCTTTCCAACACCGGCAGGACCGGTCACGAGTATCCTCAGAACCATTTCGCTCACCGAAGGGGCTTTAAGTTCTTCCCTTAAACCCTTTGGGGTGATAGCGGTGAAGATGAGGCACAAACCGGAGGAACTCACGAGGCTCCCTAGGAGTGTGGAGTATGAGAGGGGAAAGGTGGTCATGATCGACCAGAGGCTTCTGCCAGGGGAGTTCAAGACGGTGGAACTGACGACCGTCGATGGGGTCGCCGAGGCGATAGTCACGATGAGAGTCCGCGGGGCTCCTGCCATTGGAGCGACCGCCGCCTTCGGTCTGGCCCTCTACGCGGACACGAGCAAAGCAAAGACCAAAGAGGAGTTCATAAATGGTTTCTATGTTGCATATGAGGGGCTCAAAAATACGAGACCAACCGCTATAAACCTCTTCTGGGCCCTCAACAGGATAAAGGATCTCGTCGAGGAGCACTTTGAAGACCCGCTGGAGGAGGTGAAGAGGCTTATCGTCGCGGAGACGAAGAGGATAGCGGATGAGGACGTTGAGGCGAACCTCAGGATGGGTCACTACGGAGTGGAGGTTCTGCCCGAGGGGAACGTTCTCACGCACTGCAATGCCGGAAGTCTCGCCACAGTCCAGCTTGGCACGGTTGGAGCCGTCCTGAGAGTCATGCACCGCGATGGGGCACTAAAGCTCCTCTGGGTGGACGAGACGAGGCCCGTCCTTCAGGGTGCCCGCCTGAGCGCCTGGGAGTACCACTATGACGGCATTCCTCTCAAGCTCATAACCGACAACATGGCGGGCTTCGTCATGCAGCAGGGAAAGGTTGACGCGGTTATAGTGGGCGCTGACAGAATCGTCGCAAATGGGGACTTTGCCAACAAGATAGGAACTTACAGCCTCGCCGTCCTCGCGAGGGAGCACGGAATTCCGTTCTTCACCGTCGCGCCGCTCTCAACGGTGGACATGTCACTGAAGAGCGGGAAGGAGATACCCATAGAGGAGCGCAGGCCGGAGGAGATCCTCACCTGCGGCGGCTGTAAAATAGCCCCCGACGTCGACGTCTACAACCCGGCCTTCGATGTTACGCCACACAAGTACCTCACAGGAATAATTACGGATCAGGGGGTAGTGTGGCCGCCGTTTGAGAGGAACCTCCGCAAGCTCTTCAGGAGGGAGTGAGGTTCCCTTTTATTCCCTCTTTTTTTCTCTAACGTCTTCAACGAAAACGCCCTCTATCTCGCCCAGTTCCTCTTCAAGGGCGGGCAGAAAGAGGCCGAGAAATTCAAGCGGCTCAAGGCATGGACAGTCCACGGAGTACTCGAGCGGCTTCCCGGGCAATTCGACTCTCAGGGATACCCCCTTCCCAGTCTTTTCCACCTCAAACGGCACGGAACGACCTTTTAGAACCACCCTTCCCCTCACGATCATCAGCAGACTCACAGGAATATTTTGAGAAAAAGGTTTCCAAAACATAAGGTTTAAAACCAGAGGTTAAATTAGCTTCTCCATGAAGACTGCCCTCTCAGAGTACCCCTTTTTGGAATACCAGTTCCTTGCAGGGTTGTTAACCTCAACCCTTAGGGAGATCTTCTTGGCGCCCATCCTTTTTGCCCATTCCTCCGCCCTCTCAATAAGGGCAGTTCCTATACCCCTCCCAGGAAAGAGGGTTTCAATGTCGAGGATATAGGCTGAGGGGACAAAGTCCACCGTGTCAATCTTCAGGCAGGCCCAAGCGTGGCCGAGATAGCGCCCATATTTATCGACTGCCACGAAGAATTTGTGCTCTCCCGTCGCTAAAAGCTCCCTGATTACCTTACCGTAGTTTTCCCTATATTCCTCCT
>JALVUT010000094.1 GCA_027035445.1 Thermococcus sp. | reverse complement strand
ATATACTGGCTGCACAAATGGAGGTCGACGACGAAAGCCCCACAAAGGAGCGATAAGAAAACGTTATATAGCGAAACAGAGGAAAATTACCAGTTGATAAAATCAGACCAAAATGGGATTGAAAGGATTTGGTTTGAGCGTGAACTGGTTGCTCTGCCACACTGGATAAAATCAGACCAAAATGGGATTGAAAGTTAGCAAGGACTCTTTCATCGAATTCAACGAGTTCGAGATAAAATCAGACCAAAATGGGATTGAAAGCTCGCTAACCTGCCGTTAATTCCGGACTCACAGCTCGAGATAAAATCAGACCAAAATGGGATTGAAAGCTGGTAAAAGTAAAGCAAGTGCAAGAGTACAAACACCCGATAAAATCAGACCAAAATGGGATTGAAAGACGTCAATAACGATTTTATCAGTGTTGACTGAGAGAAGATAAAATCAGACCAAAATGGGATTGAAAGTTCTGAGACACTGTGACCATGCAGTCTTTCCCTTCGGATAAAATCAGACCAAAATGGGATTGAAAGTTGTCTGCGAAGTCAACGATAACTGCCGTACTCTTGTCGTCTCGATAAAATCAGACCAAAATGGGATTGAAAGTATAACCGGATGGAAGTTAGCAGATGTGCAATCTCAGGAGATAAAATCAGACCAAAATGGGATTGAAAGTGAGCATGTATAGTTTATCAGTATTACCGTCAAGTCCAGGATAAAATCAGACCAAAATGGGATTGAAAGAGGGTGGTAGCACTTGCGTACGCAGCATCAGTGGCACTGCGATAAAATCAGACCAAAATGGGATTGAAAGGAAAGAATTACTGCAGTTAGAACGGAGGAGACTACAGAGATAAAATCAGACCAAAATGGGATTGAAAGTATAACCGGATGGAAGTTAGCAGATGTGCAATCTCAGGAGATAAAATCAGACCAAAATGGGATTGAAAGCCGTAGCTTAGTCAGGCCAAGAGCGCCTATGTAACCCTCCGATAAAATCAGACCAAAATGGGATTGAAAGACGAAGCAAAGCTGAATAGGGTTGAACTGATAACGACTGATAAAATCAGACCAAAATGGGATTGAAAGAACTTGGAGTTCGACAGGTCAAGCACCAGACTCAAGGATAAAATCAGACCAAAATGGGATTGAAAGGTGTATATACCTCCTCCACAGCTTGACTTGAGCGAAGAGATAAAATCAGACCAAAATGGGATTGAAAGCCATCGACATCTGTAAAATCTTTTGTGAGAACATATCGATAAAATCAGACCAAAATGGGATTGAAAGTTCCCACAACGGCACTGTTCTTGTGGATTGGCTTGGGCGATAAAATCAGACCAAAATGGGATTGAAAGCAAAACCTCTTTCTACCAATTTCTCGAAATACTCGATTGATAAAATCAGACCAAAATGGGATTGAAAGTAACGTGCAGGTGCAGTAACAACCACACAATAGCCTTGATAAAATCAGACCAAAATGGGATTGAAAGAATATCTATAGCCTTTAAAACTTCTTCCAAAATCTCTTTAGATAAAATCAGACCAAAATGGGATTGAAAGCGTTCTGAGACAGAAACAGGTTACGGTAATTCACTGGGGATAAAATCAGACCAAAATGGGATTGAAAGGTTAATGACCTCGTGCTTGGAGCAATCACGGCTGGCGTGATAAAATCAGACCAAAATGGGATTGAAAGCTTCATAGATGGATTGTTGAGGTCTGATTTCGTGAAAGATAAAATCAGACCAAAATGGGATTGAAAGCAGAGCTTTCTCAACCAGCCTCGTCGGCGCTGCTCTTGATAAAATCAGACCAAAATGGGATTGAAAGCCGTAAGTGTTTTCGTAATATGTTATGAACTCGTATATGATAAAATCAGACCAAAATGGGATTGAAAGCTGTTTTTCCCCGGTGGAGGAGGAGAGAACTTCTACAGGATAAAATCAGACCAAAATGGGATTGAAAGGACGTTTCAGGGTCAATGAGTTCATCGCTCACTGGCGAGATAAAATCAGACCAAAATGGGATTGAAAGCAGCCGCACATAAACAATACGCAATATCCAAACCAAACGATAAAATCAGACCAAAATGGGATTGAAAGTTTTTCAGGTGGGAAGAGCCGTGGCGGTCGAGGTTGAGATAAAATCAGACCAAAATGGGATTGAAAGTACAGAGACTACCCGGTTCCCGACACGCCGGAGTTCAGGATAAAATCAGACCAAAATGGGATTGAAAGCTGAAATCCCAGCCCCACGGCGTCTGCTGTGCATCGCAGATAAAATCAGACCAAAATGGGATTGAAAGAGATTCTTCTCATCTTCAGAGAATTCGCTCAGTTTCTCCGATAAAATCAGACCAAAATGGGATTGAAAGGTCGTAAGGTCCGGGTTGAAGGACTGGCGTGCCGGGTTGATAAAATCAGACCAAAATGGGATTGAAAGTCGTTATCCCCACCATCAAAATAAAGGAGAGAAAACACACAAGATAAAATCAGACCAAAATGGGATTGAAAGACGAGCAGTTCGCTGCTCAGAGCTGTTGGCGTGGTGATGCGATAAAATCAGACCAAAATGGGATTGAAAGAAAACCATCAGATCTGCGGCCCCATCTACTATTTAGCTGATAAAATCAGACCAAAATGGGATTGAAAGTGTAAAGTAAAGCTGTTCGCTGGATACATCGTACACAAGATAAAATCAGACCAAAATGGGATTGAAAGCGCCAGAGGTTTTGTCCCGATGTGTGCTGTTCCTCTTACCGATAAAATCAGACCAAAATGGGATTGAAAGTAACGTTCGTGAGTGAATGTGGTAGTATATAACTGGAGAGATAAAATCAGACCAAAATGGGATTGAAAGTCGTGAACTGTATTATTGTAGCATCAGGATTGACAGCTGATAAAATCAGACCAAAATGGGATTGAAAGACGTTTGGTGAGCATCATCATCGTGCGTTGTTGCGTGTGATAAAATCAGACCAAAATGGGATTGAAAGATTTTTCAGGATTATCAACGATGGCACATTTAGCACATTGATAAAATCAGACCAAAATGGGATTGAAAGCCAGCACAGTTATTATATGTAGAAGGGGTGGAAATGCTGATAAAATCAGACCAAAATGGGATTGAAAGAGTAGGTGTTGAACAAGGCTGGACTCGAAGAGCTATGATGATAAAATCAGACCAAAATGGGATTGAAAGATTATAGATACTCTTAACGTCATTAAATAATGTTTCAGGATAAAATCAGACCAAAATGGGATTGAAAGTTGAAAATTCCCGTATCTTTTAGGGCCGTCGACGGCGATAAAATCAGACCAAAATGGGATTGAAAGCTGCGAGAAGTGCTGGTGTGAGTTTTGGAGTAGTAACTTTCGATAAAATCAGACCAAAATGGGATTGAAAGAGCAGTTCGGTAACCAGCGCATCTTCGTGGCGGAGTGATAAAATCAGACCAAAATGGGATTGAAAGCAGGTTCATGCTCGCCAGAGGAGAGTACGCTGGGAGAAGGATAAAATCAGACCAAAATGGGATTGAAAGTGCAAAGGCGACTGTTTACGCAAGGGAACAGGGCTACGATAAAATCAGACCAAAATGGGATTGAAAGATGAAGTTCGTCTGCGGCGTGAGCGGTACGGGCGTGATAAAATCAGACCAAAATGGGATTGAAAGCGAAAAAAGGATATATAACCTTTACGAAATTATCAAGAGATAAAATCAGACCAAAATGGGATTGAAAGTTCTTGCTTCCTGATAGCATTAGCCTGTGTAAAACCGCGATAAAATCAGACCAAAATGGGATTGAAAGGCGTAACCCCAGCTTGAGATTGGTGCAGCAACCAGTTTGATAAAATCAGACCAAAATGGGATTGAAAGAGTAGCTGAAACGTTAAGAACGGCGTAAT
>JALVUT010000093.1 GCA_027035445.1 Thermococcus sp. | reverse complement strand
CGGTGAAGTTCTGCACCGGAAACACGGTGAGAACAGCCAAAACTGAATTCGGAAAGGTGGCGATAATTATCTGCGGCGACCTCTACAACAAGCGCATTCTGAAGTGGGTTCGGAGGAAAAGGCCGGATTTCATCTTTGTGCTGATGGAGTACTCACCGAGCTATGGACCGCCAAATGAGGAGGACGTTGAGGCGATGGCCGAGAGGGTTAGGCTCCTTGGGGTAAGGGCTTTCATCGTGAACAGCTATCCGCCGGGCGGCGCCTGGGTCTTCGACGAAAATGGAAGCCTACTTGCGGAAAGCAGAGGAGATGAAATGGTCGTCTGGAAGGAAGAATAAAAACGAAAACCATCACCGGGCGAGCCTGTGGAAGTAGCTCTTCATCGCGGGCCAGTTGAGGGCAAGGTGCACTACCGAGAGGCCGAAGAACGCGAAGCCTACGTACGTATGAATCGTGTCCATCAGTGACACGGGCAACGAGGCTCCCAACCTCGCGGCGAGGGGACCTATGAGGAGGAAGACACCGCTTATGCCCGTTATCAGCCAGAGGACGAAGAGTATCAGCGACACCCACATCCTCAGCTTTGCGCTCATCCTGTCACCCCTCGACGAACGTCTTGCCTTTGACCTTTATCTCATAGGCCTTCAATTCACCGTCCTCGTATGTGGCTTTTACCTCAACTTTCTCCCCGACTTTGAGAATGGCGAGCATATCCCGCCACGTGTATTCTTTGCCTTCGTCGTCCGTCCACCTTCCCCTGATGAAAACCTTGGTTGAATTGACTTCTATGTAGCGTCCTGCGGTGTTTATCTCCTCGATGGTTCCAGTTATCATTTTCTCGGTCGTGTTTAGCTCCGGGATCTGGGTTGAAGTGTTGGCGGCCTCTTCCTCTGACGGCACCCCCACGTAGAAGTGAACCGTTACCCGCTCCTCGCTGCCGTAGGGGCATCCGCTCCCGTATTTGAACACGACATCGAGTGTTCCGTTCCCGAGAACCTTGACGGAGTACTGCTTAAACGCCGTATACGGGTCGGAGAGCTTGGTTTCGCTTTCCCCGACGATCTCAACGTTTGTGAGATTTTCCGTTGTTATCTTCCAGTCCGAGTATGGACAGGGTTGGGCATGCTTGAACTTAACGGTGACGTTGATTGTAACCTCCGTTCCAACCTCAGGCACGTAGGCCTTGGCCGGAATAACGCAGAGAAGGTCTGAACCCTCGTGTGAAACAGCTGAGCCGATGTAATAGACGCCGTTTGAGACTATGCTTTCGTTCTGAGGTTGAACAGGCAAGGTGCCTTCGGTGCCGAGGTTTTTCTCGGCGGTTCTGACGGCGAAGGGCAACGCCGTTAGGAGTGCGCATATCACAAAGGCTACCATCACCCTGCGCTCCACAGGCCATCACCTGTTATTTGTGGATTTTTTCATATTTTTCCTTCATAAATTCCTGCTTGGAGAATTTAACAACAAAAAAGAGAAAAAGACTTCACGGCTTGTTGCCGTGTCCCTGGCCGTTGCTGCCGGTCTCCATCGAGGCGTTTATTATTGCCTCGTACTCCTCCATGCTGAGGAGCTGTGGCTCGTACGCCACTCCGTAGTTGGAGAGAGTCTTTACAAAGGCCCTGAGGTGGTTTCTGCTGCCCATCATCAGGTTCTCGTAAACCGCGATGATGTCGAGCTTATCCGTCTGGTCAATCCTCTCCTGCAGGTCTATGATGTCGGTCTCCTCTATTAAGGCCCCGACCTTGAGGGCATCGACAACGCTCTTGCTTCCCTGCTCAACCAGCTGGTTGTATAGGGCCTGAAGGTCAGGGTTGGTGAAGACGCCAACTGGCTCGTCCTTCGTCGGGTCTGTGATGTTGTACTTCTCCAGGAGAGTCCTAACCGCGTTGACATGGGTTGTCTCGCTCCCGGCTATGTTGTTGAATATCTGCAGTCCCCACTTCCCGTACAGGGTAATGTAGACGTCGTGGGCCAGTTTTTCCTCCTCGACCATGTAGAGCAGGCCATCCTTTTCCTCTTGCGTTAGCTGGCCTGCTGATGTTGAGGCAACGTAGCTCTGAAGGTCGGCGGTGTTGACGGTGCCGTTCTCGTTGGTGACCACCGGAATGGTGTCGTTGGCGGGCGGCTGGGCGGTACTCGGCCCGGTTTCCATGGGGCTGTTGAGGATTGCATAGAACTCGTCCTCACTGAGAACCTGCGGGGTGTACTTAACTCCCCTGCTCTCAAGCTGGCTCACGAAGGAGCGGAGGTGGTTTCTGCTGCCCTTCATAAGGTTCTCGTAGACGGTGATTATGTCCGCCTTGTTCGTCTGGTCAATCCTCTCCTGCAGATCTTTAATGTCAGTTTCCTCTATTAAGGCACCAACCTTCAGCGCGTCTATCTCGCTTTTCATTCCCATCTCGATGAGCTGCTTGTAGAGATTCTGTATCTCCTCGTTCTGGAACTGGCCTATTCCCTCGTTTGCCGTTGGGTCGGTGATGTTGTACTTCTCAAGGAGCAGCCTGACTGCATTAACGTGGGTGGTTTCGCTCTCCGCTATGTTCTTGAATATCGGCAGTCCCCACTTCTCGTAGAGCTTGGTGTAGACGTCATGCGCAAGCTTCTCCTCCTCGACCATGTAGAGCAGGCCATCTTTCTCTTTCTGTGTTAACTGGCCGGCTGGAATCGAATCTATGTAGGTCTTAAGCTCGCTCGTTCCAATGTTACCGTTCTCGTTAACGTTCAGAGGTATCTGATCGACATTACCTTTGCCCTGGTTTCCTGTGGCAGGAGCCTGAGTGCTTGTCGTGGCTGTTCCTGTTGTCGTTCCGGTGTTTATACATCCAGCCCCAAGGACGCTGAGGAACAGCGCCCCTATAAGAAGCAGACCTAACAACCTCTTCATGTTTGCTTACCTCTCCATATGTAACTTATATATTACCTATATGGCTTCCTTTATAAACCTTTTGGTTGTGCTTCTGTTCAAATTACTTTCGATTTTCGATTTAAGAATATCGTTGTTCAAAACATAATTATCCGGAAATAATTTAAACCCTTGAATCGGCTCTATAAATTGGAATGTTCCGTTATTGGTGGCTCGAGGGTGAAGTGGCATTCTCAATGGCTCCCCCTGAGATTGAGCTTGATGGCCTAGCTGAGGTCTTCAAAGCTGTCATCGTCCTTGTGGAGGAGTTCGAACTCTCCTACTCGCTCGAAGAGTGGGAGAAGAGGGGAGTTGAGGTTTTTCACAGCCCTATAGAGGACTTCACCGCGCCGAGCCTCGACCAGCTCCTCGAAATCCTCCAGTGGATCGACGCCAGGGTCAGGGAGGGAAAGAGGGTTCTCATCCACTGTATGGGTGGCCTTGGGAGGAGCGGGACCGTTGCGGTCGCCTGGCTCATTTACTCCAAGAAACTGTCCCTTCGCGAAGCGTTGAGGAGGGTTCGCTCGCTGAGACCCGGTGCCGTCGAGACCCCTGACCAGATGGAAGTTTTACAAAAACTCCAAGAATTTTTGGAGAAATGACCATATTTTCCTGGATTTTCTTTGTTTTGAGGCGTTTTGACGGAAAAAGTTGCGGTGGGTTTATATATACCCCCCCATGAAGGGGGGCAGGTGATACCCATGGAGAGAGGGAATCTTGGATTTGCGGGAAGTGCCTTTGGGCTTATTAACTACAGGGTGAGTTACCACCATCATCACCTCTTCTGACGGGATCTTTCAGGGCTGCTGGTTAAAACCGAGGTTTTTCAGGGGGTGTTCCCGTGAAAAGAACAATAGAAGACTACCTTAGGTTAGCTGAGATAAGCAACAGGCTCAGAAATATTTTTGAGCTGTGGGGCTACCGTGAGGTGCTTTTCCCGGCCATCGAGGAGTATTCCGGGGGGATCAGGAAGGGAACCAAGTTCGCGTACGACAATGGGTTCTACCTCATAAACC
>JALVUT010000092.1 GCA_027035445.1 Thermococcus sp. | reverse complement strand
TCGAAACAGCCCCTTACGTCGAAGTCCAGGTATTTTCTCAGCTCGTACGTTTCCTTCAGGGTAAGCGTCCTCCCCGTGTCTGAGTACCTGAGGACGTTCTCCACGTCTTTTCTGAACCGTTCTGCTATCAGGTCTACCAGCTCCAGACTGGCGGTGACGACTTTCTCCTCCCCGCCGAGTCTGTTGATAAAATCTGCGAGTCCTTCACGGCTTTTCCCATATTCCGGAAAGAGAACTGTCAGCTCGTCTGCGAAGGCCTCGAATCTGCTCCCTGTAATGATCTCCATTCAATTCACCATGTCAACTGCTGTCGCACCGATGACGGCAAAGGTGCTTATAAGGATAGTTGTGTTGGTGCGGCTTCCAGGATTTCGTCCATAAAGGAGGGTGATCGGCCTGGTTGACGTTGTTTAAGTTTCCTCCGGCTGGGATAGCGAACATTCCGCTCAGGTTCGGGGTTCATCATCCGGTCAGCATTGGATTCACTCATCATCGCGGGAGATGATAGCCGGGAAAGGTTATAAACCTTGAGACCCACCTTAGTCCGGTGAAGAAAGATGAAAAGGGCTCTGGTCTGGGCGGCATCCTTTCTGGTTATAACTTCCTTTTTGATGCCTGTTGAGGCCTCTCTCTCAATAAATTCTGCCAATACAGTGATAGTCCTGCCCACCACCAAGATAGTTAATGGGGTGCCACTTCACATAGGTGAGGACGCGATCAGTGGATCCATTCTTGGGGCTTTTCTCGTTCTCAGGGGCATAACCGAGGGCACTTACAGAACTAACATAACGATTCCGGTGGAGTACCACAGTATTCTGATACCTGATAACAACCAGACCTACTACCTCAATTCCAGGGATATGCCGGATCTCGACCTGAACGTGAGCGACCAGCCCATTGGCCATGCGGTGGTGGTTGAACTCAATCTCTCCCGTGTTTACTTCAATGAAACAAACGCCATGGCCACCTTCCTCGACAGGAGTGTTGAGGTAGTGTTCAATGAAAATACCACTCCACTAAAGGTTGAGGGGAACTATAAGGTCATCACGACCCGTGTTAACGGCAGGGACATCATGTACTTCTATTCAACGAGCAATGGGAGCAATTCAACCCCGGTTGGGGGTTCCTTCTCGATTGGTAACTGGACCCTTCGTTTCGATGATGTCAACCAGGGTGCCAGTGAGATGCTTATCTACCTGACGTACCCCAGCGGAACCTCAAAGCACAAGACCATGACCAAGGGGGACTACTATGTCATGTATGTTGATTCCGCTGGAAACCAGGACTTTGAGGAGTACGGTGGCTACCCGAGCGCGAGGGTTGATGAACTCCTGCGCTCTGGGGCCAAGGAAGTTCTGATCTTCCATCCAACGGACTTCTTTGTTGGTGTAAACGGCAACCTTGTCATACTCTACGACTACAGGTACTACGCAAAGGCCAGGACTTATGCGGATGGTGATGTGTACCACGGTCAGTGGGTGTGGGATATAAACCCATCGAAGAGGCTCTTCACACTGTACCTTCACGTCAACTCAAGCGATCCAAGGTTCCCGCCCGTGCTGGTTCCGGCTGGGGAGGTTCTTAAGATTCCAACTGACTGGAACCTTGGGGTGGAGCCGGTATTCAAAAGGGATTCAAACGGTGCAATTATAGGGATAAAAGGCTACCGCTTTGTTCAGGTGAGATTAATCAAGAGGGAGGTATCGATAAGCGCCCCCAGGGTGACCGTCACAGACAACGTTTACGACCTCATAATAAACGATACCCAGCTTAAGGATCTTCCCACCAACAAAAACGTGATCATAGTCGGGGGCTGGATCAGCAACAAAGCATGGAAAGTTCTGGAGGCGGTTTACGGCAAGGCCACGATAGACGCCATAGAGTCTAGGGTGGAAACCAACGGCTACGTGGTTGAGATCCTCAACAACCCCAAGAACCCCGAGTACAAGGTCATCATCCTGGCCGGAAAGACACACGTTGGAACCAGAAAAGCGATAGACAAGTTTATGAAGGAGATCTGATTTTTATTCCAAATTTTATCCTCTTATTCAACCGGCGACTGTGTGTCCAAACGCCGTTCTGACTTGAACACTAGCTGGAGCCATCTGACTCCATACCACACATTATGAGTCGATTCAAGACGGTAGTAATGCCGGATTTTTATTAATAATCCTTTTGGTTCATTTGACTATGGGTTGACGATGACGTTTGGGGTAAGGTTATAAGCCGACCCGGGGCTATTGGAGTAGCGGGGAGGGTGTTAAAAATGGTTGTAAAAGACTGTCCCGAGTGCGGTGGCACGGGTAAGGTCAAGAGTGGCGAGAAAGAGTGTCCCGTCTGCAACGGCTGGGGCTACGTTCCAGCGGACTTCAAACTGAACAAACAGCTTAAGGGTTACAGGAACTTGGAGTACCTTGGCGTTGACGAGGAGGTTGAGGAGATACCCTGTCCCGAGTGCCACGGGAAGGGAACCGTTCCGGTCTACAATACTTGCCCTACCTGCGGTGAGACGGGTAGAGTTCTTGCGTGTGATATCTGTGGCCGGGTTAAGGGGCCGTGGGAGCCTGGTATGGAAACAACATGGGTTTGCCCAGACTGCATGCATAAATACAAGGTTGTTTACCTCCTGGACAAGACCTGTGACTACGAGGACATTGAGGTTGGAAACGTTTATCAGGGTACGATTGACCGTGTTGAACGTTTTGGTGTCATCGTTCGGCTTAACCCACATGTTACAGGCCTTGTAAAACGGAAGAACCTTTTAGGTGGGCGCGGGTATAAGGTCGGCGGCTCCATACTGGTTCAGGTTCTGGACGTGAGGCCGGACAAGCGTGAGATAGACCTTATAGAGTCGGCCTTTAAGAACTACAAAGAAGTAACTGTCAGGAAGGAACTGCCCGTTACACCCCTTGGGGAACTCAGCAAGGACATGGCCGGAAAAACAGTGAGGCTCAGAGGTGAGGTCACTCAGATTCAGGTTACCGGCGGTCCGACCGTCTTTACCCTAACGGATGGGACGGGCATAACGTGGGCCGCCGCTTTTGAGGCTCCTGGTGTTCGCTCGTATCCAAATATCAACGTTGGGGACGTTGTGGAGGTCGTTGGAAAGGTCTCCTTCCATGCAGGTGAGATACAGATAGAGGTCAGTGACATGGCCCGTCTCTGGGGACCGGAGGCCGCGGAGGTAAAGAAGCGGATCGAGGCAGAGCTGAACAAGAAGGCACAGCCTCAGGACGTTGGTTTCCTGGTCGAGAGTGAGGTTCTTAAAAAGCTGAAGCCCAGGATAATGAAGGCGGCCTTCATGATAAGGCGTGCGGTCTACGAGGGGCGGCCGATACTCCTGAGGCACCATGCGGATGCGGACGGCTACGCCTCTGGCCTCGCCCTGGAGTACGCTATAACCCCACTGATAGAGCAGATCTCGCCCGATTCAAGTGCCAGATGGAAGCTCTTCAAACGCAGACCGAGCAGGGCGCCGTTCTATGAGCTGGAAGACGTGCTTAAGGATATCATCTTCATGCTGGAGGATCACGAGAAGTTTGGGGATCCATTTCCGCTCCTTGTCATCGTCGACAACGGTGGGACGAGCGAGGATATTCCAGCCTACAGGCGTATAAGGGCCTACGGAGTACCTATAGTTGTCATAGATCACCATGACCCGCGTGAGTGGGTGAGCGAGGATAAAGCCAGGGTTGACGACTACGTCGACGTCCACGTCAATCCGCACCACATAAGGAGGGGTTACTACGAGCTTACCGCGGGAATGCTCGCGACTGAGGTGGCCCGCTTCATCAATCCGGAAGTTGAGGATAAAATCAGGCATCTTCCCGCCATAGCGGGAACCGGCGACAGGAGCAAGGCCCCGGAATTCTATCGGTACCTGGAGATAGCGAAGAAGGCAAAGGGCTTAACCGAAGAAGACCTGAAGAAAATCGC
>JALVUT010000091.1 GCA_027035445.1 Thermococcus sp. | reverse complement strand
CAGTGGACACAGTTCTCAGGAGCCCCTACATTGCCGACCCGATAAAGCTCTTTGACGCGTCACCGATGTGTGATGGTGCCGCGGCCGTCATAATAACCTCAAAGGAGAAGGCCAAAGAGCTCGGCGTCCCGCAGGGGGAGATGGTTGAGCTTGCCGGCTTCTGGAGGGCGATAGACACGATAAACTTCGCTAACAGGGGGGACTTCCTCACTCTTAAGGCAGCAAAAGTCGCGGCAGAGAAGGCCTACAGGATGGCTGGGATCACCGCGAGGGACATCGACTTCTTTGAGGTTCACGATGCCTTTACCGTTATGGCAGCACTCAGCCTCGAGGCACTCGGCGTTGCAGGGAAAGGCAAGGGTGCGATGCTCGCCAAGGAGGGCCAGATAGCGATTGACGGTGACTACCCGATACAAACAATGGGCGGGCTGAAGAGCAGGGGGCATCCGGTCGGGGCCACCGGTGTCTACCAGACGGTCGAGGCCGTTCTCCAGCTCAGGGGCAAAGCACCCAAGGGGATACAGGTGCCGGATGCCGAGATCGGCCTAACCCAGAACATAGGCGGTACAGGCTCGAACATAACGGTCAACGTGTTTAGGAGGGTTTGAGATGGGGAAGCCAATGCAGGTTGCAAGGCACTGGAGACACTTTCAGGAGAGGTACATTCTAGTCGGAGGAAAATGTGAGAACGGTCATCTCATGTTCCCCAAGCGGCCCGTCTGTCCAGTCTGTGGTTCGAAGAACGTGGAGGATTACCAGTTCAGTGGTAAGGGTAAGATCCTCAGCTGGACTATAGTCAGGAACCCGCCCAGTGGTTTTGAGTACTACAGGCCGTACCCCCTTGCCCTAGTCCGGCTGGAGGAAGGACCCGTTATTCTTGCCCAGCTGACGGACGTTGAGCCCGAAAGCCTTCACGAGGGCATGGACGTTGAGATGGTAACCAGAAAACTCCGCGAGTTCGATGAGGACGGAATAATCGTCTATGGCTACAAGTTCCGACCCGTTTTGAAATGAGGCCTTTCCCTATTTCCATTTACCTCCAGATGGCAGCTAAAAGAAGTGCAAGGCTCAAAAGGCAGGTGTTTTTTAGGCCCTTTCAATCTTCATCCGCTCGCCGCTCTCAAACTCCAGTTCCAAAGTCCCCTTTCTCATCCTGACCTTGACACCATCTACAACAGCCTCGATCCTTCCATCCTCGGTTTGAACACCGAGCATTCCGGCTATTTCCTCCACATCCTTCAGAGAGCCGTCCATAGTCGTCTCCAGGCTTTCACCTTCACTCTCAATGCTCACCTTGAGCTTTCCCTTTCCCTTACGTATGAAACTTTCCTCACTCATTTCCCTCACAGTCTCGGGTTGGGGTGGGTGTATGCACGGCATTTCTTTCACCACTTCAACCTTAGTTCCGGAGTTTATCAGGTTTTGCATGCAGGTCCTTTACCATCCTTACCCATATCCCGCTCTGCCCCACCCTCCTGAAGCCGTAGCTTTCATAGAGCTCAATGGCGCCCGTGTTTTTCTCCCCGACCCACAGCTCAACACGATCCGTATAGTGGGACAAGTAGTCCAGCCCTTTCTCCATCAGGATATGCCCGATACCACGGCCCTGGAACTTTTTATCGATAACGAACTCGTGGATCGCGCCCACCGTCCTACCCTCATACTTGCTGTACCAGTCCCTATCACAGACTATAAAACCTGCAAGCTCCCTGCCTGCTTCGGCCACGAAAAAGCCGTCCCTGGCCTTACTCCAGCACCAGTGGAGGTAGCGTTTGGCATAGCCCTCCCCCTCCCCGCCGTACTCCCTCAGGCCCTCATAGCCTCTCATGTACACCCCTACGAGTTCCTCAAGGATCTCGGCACTGAACCTCTCAAGCCTCTTAACTTTCACCGCGCCCATCGGGGGGAGTACGACGACGGGTTTATAAAAGATGCCTCCAGAGCCTTAGGTGGAACAAGAAGGTGATCGGGATGGGAAAGGCGAAGCCCAAGTTATGTGAGATCTGTGGAGCACCGATAAAAGGGCCTGGACATAAGATACGGATTGAAGGCGCCGAGCTTCTGGTGTGCGACCGGTGTTATGATAGATACAGTCACAAAAAGCCCGGAACGTTCAGCACTATGCCCACTGGCAGACGGCCCCTTAAGAGGGCGTACACATCATCGAGACCAAAACCCAGAATTACTGGGAGACCCGGAACCGAGCGTCCACTCTATTCGGAGGAGATAGTAGAGGACTTCGCTGACCGCGTTTACCGTGCAATCCAGAAAACGGGTGAGAGCTATGAGGAACTTTCCCACAAGATCGGTCTCTCAATGAACGACCTCAGGGCAATTGCACACGGCTACCGTGAGCCCACCATAAAGGAGGCGAAAAAGCTAGAGAGGTACTTCAAGATAACGCTGATGGAACGTACCGACCAAGAAGTGCGAGAGAAAGCCACGGTTCCAAAGGACTACGAACCGACCCTGGGGGACGTAGCAAACATCAGGATCAAGAAGAGGAAAAAGAAGTGATGGGTATCACCTTTAACCCCCGGATTTTTCGTGCCTTTTTTTCAACTTCACCCTTGTCTCCTTTGGAGGGTGAAAGCCCTTAAGTTTCTCAAAAGTCCCCCAGAGATGCATCAACTCCTCCCAGGCCTCAGTGTCGGGGGGGATAACCAGCATGTGTGCAGGGGGATGAATGTCGGTCAGTCTCCCTATGGCCTTCGCCGGGGGAAGGTCCACCTGGGCAACCACGTGCACGTTGAACTTCCTCCTCGGCTTCTCGCCGCTCACGATCCTAAGTGCCCAGTCGGAAAGGGCCGGGGGTATTATCCGGGGATCACCCCTAATCCTCATTCCACCGTAGCGAACGAGATCGGCCAGTGCGATGCTGGCCTTATGAAAATCGTCCGTCCTCACCAGGATCATCACGTTTCTCATAAAACTTCACCGTGCCCTTTTAAACAGGGCCCTTTTAAGGGTTCCTAGGCAGAACCCCCCATGCACCTAAACCTTTAAAAACTCATCCTGCCTCACTTATAAAGGGTTTTTAAACCCACCATCCGGAGGTGTAAGCCTTGGTTGACATGGATAATGTAAAGCTCAGAATTGAGAACATCGTAGCTTCTGTTGATCTGTTTACCCAGTTGAACCTTGAGAAGGTTATAGAGATATGCCCCAACTCCAAGTATAACCCAGAGGAGTTCCCCGGGATAATCTGCCGCTTCGAAGAGCCAAAGGTAGCACTGCTCGTGTTCAGCTCGGGAAAACTCGTCGTCACTGGGGCCAAGAGTGTTGATGACATTGAGAGAACGGTGAATAAGCTCATCCAGCTGCTCAAGAAGATAGGGGCAAAGTTCGGCCGCGCACCCCAGATAGATATCCAGAACATGGTATTTAGCGGCGACATAGGTATGGAGTTCAACCTCGATGCTGTGGCTCTAAGCCTGCCCAACTGTGAGTATGAGCCCGAGCAGTTTCCCGGCGTTATATACCGTGTAAAGGAGCCAAGGGCCGTCATACTGTTATTTTCCTCCGGAAAGATAGTCTGCTCCGGTGCCAAGAGTGAGCACGACGCCTGGGAAGCGGTAAGGAAGTTGATCAGAGAGCTTGAAAAGTACGGCCTCATCGAAGAAGAGGAAGAATGGTGAGGGCTCCACTTTTTCCTCTTGAAAGCCTCGCCCTTCATGACGGGGAGGAGATCAGGAGACAGTCACAAATGACCTATCAATACTTTCCCTGTTGTTTCCAGTCTGGCCCACTAGGGTAGTCTATAAAACCCCCTCACCCAATTGCTGCCTTTGGTCCATCAGTTCCGCTATTGTCATTTATTCAGAATATTGTCGTAGATTAATCATATTTTCATCAATAATTCAAAAATTCTGTGAAAATGTTATTTAACCCTGGAGTTTATTGTCTCTAGGTGAGGAGCATGGACGCAAGAACTCTGAGGATAAAGACCGAGGTTCTTGATTATCTATCCGGTACCTTCCTGTCCAGAGGATACCTGTGGATGCTCCCGAAGATACTCTCCCCCATAACGGATCCGCTATGGCCGGATCCGGCGGAGCAGAAGATAGAGCCACTGGAAGTTGAAGTGAGGACGTACGGGATAAAACTGCGGCTGACGCACAGCATGATACTTCACAAGCAGGTGGCGGTTTCAAAGTTCGACAGGATCTTTGTGCTGTCTCCCAACGTGAGAATAGAGGCAAGAGAACCCGATGGATGGCACGCTTTCGAGTTCACACAGTTCGATTTTGAGGCCCGTGGCCTGAAGATGGAAGACGTCATGAAAACCCTCGAGGACGTCGTCAAGGGACTCACAAAGAGACTGTGCGAAGGTGGGCTTGTATCCTGCGATGAGTACGGGGATATCTTAAAGGGAAGCTTTCCGGTATACGATTATACTAAACTAGAGGAAGAAGGGATAGAAAGACTAACCACTGAAGAAAAACGGCCGTTTTTTGTCGTCAACATACCACGTGAGTTCTACGACTACTATGACGAAGGAAAGGGGAGATGGCACAACTACGACCTTTACGTACCGGGGTACGGCGAGGTGGCAAGTGGAGGGGAAAGGGAGTGGGAATACGAGAAGATAATGCAGAAGATAACGGAGGGCGGGCTTAAACCGGAAAGCTTTGCCCGGTATCTCAAAATAGTTGAAAGTGGAGAAATTAAGCCCTCTGCAGGGGCGGGACTGGGAGTGGAAAGACTTGTAACGTTTTTCGCTGGGTTAAACGACATCGCAGATGCACAGGTATTCCCAAGGATACCTTACAGGAATGTGGAGCTGTAAAAGGGGAGTTTATTGTCAAAGGACCGTAAAGTAAGTTGGGAAAAAGCGGGAAACAACAAAGTCTCTCTAAACCGGGCAAGAAAGCCCCAGGACATGGCCGAAAGTGGGTGGAAAGAAAAGAGGGGAAGGCAAGGCCCATCCCATCAAAGCCTCAGTATGTCCTTCGCGGCTCTAACCCCGAGGTCAAAGGCCTTCATGTTCATGTCAACGGCCTTCGGCGGAACGCTGAGCCTTATGACCTCCCTGACGTGCCCCTCGTCGAGCGGGAACTCCGGTATCTGTGTCAGTGCACCGATGAGGACGGTGTTGGTGGTTATGGCGTGGCCGGCCTTGATCGCCAGTTCCTCGGCGTTGAATCCTATCCACCTACCCCTGAAGTCTTCCTCGACGATCTTCTTTATCTCCTCAAGTCCAGGATAGCTGGCCTTGCCCATTGAAACCTGAACAGGGACGATGGGTTTGGTGTTGGCGACGACCATTCCCCCCCGCTTGATGTGATTAATGTAACGGAGTGCTTCCACCGGCTCGAAGCTAAGCATGACGTCGCCCTTCCCTTCAGGAACCATCGAACCATAAACCTCGTCGCCGAAGCGCACGTAGGAAACGACGCTTCCAAAGCGCTGGCTCATCCCGTGAACTTCGCCCATCCTCACCTTGTAGCCGGCGTGAAGGGCGGCCCAGCCAAGGATGCTGGCGGCCGTTAAAACGCCCTGGCCCCCGACACCTGTGATGACTATATTGTACTCCCTAATAGGCTTCATTCCTCTCCCCCCTCTATGGGCTTGAAGGCACCGAATGGACAGATCTGCGCACATCCACCGCAGCCCCAACACATGCTGGGCTCGATCCTCGCCTGCTTCTTCTCCTCGTCCCAGTAGATGGCCGGACAGCCGTAGGCGTTGATACATATCTTACAGCCGGTACATGCATCCTCGTCGACGTAGTAGATCGGCCACTTCTCGCCCCTGCGCCTCATCTGGCCTATCCTGTAGAGGGCACAGACCTGCCTCGAGACGACGACGCTGACTCCCTCAACCTCAAGGGCCTTCTTCACAGTCTCGTAGGTGGCCTTTATGTCATAGGGGTCAACAACTGCCACGAAGTCGGCACCCATAGCCTTTGCAACATCCTCTATCGGAATCCTCTTACCTGGACCGTGCGGCGTTTGTCCAGTGCTCGGGTTGGGCTGGTCGCCGGTCATTGCCGTAACGAGGTTGTCGAGGACGACTATGAGCACGTTGGAGCGGTTGTAGATCGCGTTCGCGAGAGCCGGGAGGCCGGTGTGGAAGAACGTCGAGTCGCCTATCGTTGCAACGACCACCTTCTTCTCCTTCTTTCTCCCCTCCTCGCTCACCGAGCCGTGCTGGGCTATCTCAAGGCCGTGGGCGATGCCTATTGAGCCGCCCATGGCAACGGTGGTGTCAACCGCGTTGAGTGGCGGGAGCAGACCGAGGGTATAACAGCCTATGTCGCTCGGGTAGATACCCTTCGAGTGGGTAGCCTTTTTTATTGCGAAGAAGCTGTTTCTGTGCGGGCAGGCCGGACAGAGGCTCGGCGGTCTTGGAGGGAGTATCTCAAGGACTTTGCTGTACTTCGCGTCAAGCGCCTCATAGTTGAGAGGGGTCTCGATTCCAAGGAACTGGGCTATGGCGGTAACGGCCCTCCGGGTGGTCATCTCATAAACACGAGGAACGAGATCCTTTCCGTGGATAGGTATTCTAAGCCCCTTATCGTAGGCCCAGGTCTTGACCTGCTCCTCGACGACGGGTTCAAGCTCTTCAACAATGAGAACCTTCTCGAGGCCGTCCATGAACTTCTCAAGCAGACCGTAGGGAACCGGGAATGGGGTTCCGAGCTTGAGAATCTTCACGTTCTCGACGCCGAGCCAGTGGAGTGCCTCCTTGACGTAGGCATAGCTCAGACCCGGAGCGATTATGCCAACCCTAGCCTCTTCCCTGCCTTCTATCCAGTTGAACGGGCACTCGTTGAGCTCCTCGCGGATCTTCCCTATCTTCTCAAGTATCTGCGGATGAAACTTCCTAGAATGGGCCGGGATGTCAACGAACCGGGTAGGATCCTTGTTGAACTTCCCAAACCTCCTCTTTCCGGCCTTTATCTCCTCCGGTAACTCTCCAAGAACGACATCGCCCCTAGCGTGGGAGCTTCTAGTGGTCGTTCTCAGCATGACGAAGTGCTTGAACTTCTCGCTGAGGTTGAAGGCGTACTTAACCATCTCCTTGGCCTCGTGCGGGTCGCTCGGCTCGAGAACCGGTACATTGGCGAACTTGGCGTAGACGCGCGTGTCCTGCTCGTTCTGACTGCTCCACATGCTAGGATCGTCTGCCACCATTATCACGAAGCCACCCTCAACGCCCATACCCACCGAGCTAAGGAAAGTGTCAGCGGCGACGTTGAGACCGACGTGCTTCATAGCAGTCATCGCCCTGAGGCCGCTCCAGGAAGCGGCGAGAGCCGTCTCAAAGGCAACCTTCTCGTTGGTCGAGTACTCCATGTAGACGCCGGCCCTCTTGGCGACTATTGCCATCGTATCGGTGAGTTCGGAACTCGGGGTTCCGGGATATGCTGCATAGACCGCTATGTTTGCCTCAAGTGCACCCCTTGCTATGGCCTGGTTGCCGAGGAGAAGAACCCTCTCCCCCGGCTTGTCCCACAAAACCATGTCCGTAACTTTCGCCATCCAAAATCACCTCACTCCTCCTTCAGAACTCCCTCTGCCTTCGCAAACTCCACCAGGGCGTAGGCTCCAGCTGCAACGTCCTCCGGCCTCTCGTAGCTCGGGATTCCGTTCTCTTCCAGAAGCTCTTTCGCTTTCTCGCTCACGTAGCCCGCCATAAAGAGGCCCAGGACGGGCTTGCCGTTGTTGACTTCCTTCATAGCCCGGATGACTCCTTCAGCGTGCTCCGTCGGGGTCATGCCCGCGAAGGTCGGGACGACACAGATGCTTATAAGGATATCAACGTTTGGATCCTCCAGAAGCAACCTAGCGGTTCTGTAGTAATCCTCGCCGCGAGCACTTGCGATCATATCAACAGGGTTCTTGACGGCGGCCATCGGGGGCAGGAACGAGCGGAGTTCTTCTATGGTCTCCCTTTGAAGGTCGGCCAGTTTTAATCCGAGCCTGTCTATGGCGTCGGCGGTGAGAACCCCGGGACCACCTGCGTTGGTCATTATCGCGACGCGGTCACCCTTCGGCAGTGGCTGGGTGAATGCACGGGCCATACTGAGCATGTCGTCTATAGTGTCCGCGACTATGACACCACTCTGCTTGAAGGCGGCCTCGTAGATGCGCCAGCTTCCAGCTAGAGAACCCGTGTGGCTTGATGCTGCTCTGGCACCACTCTCGCTCTTTCCGGCTTTGAGGACAATGACGGGCTTCTTCTTGGTGACGCGCTTTGCAATATCCATGAACTTCCTGCCGTCCTTGATGCCCTCTATGTAGAGTGCTATGGCCTTGTCCTCTTCGGTGTCAGCCAGGTACTCCATGAACTCGGAGAAGTCAACGTCCGCCATGTTGCCAATGCTCACAAACTTCGAGAAGCCTATCCCCTCCTTGACGGTTTTATAGATGATTCCTGCCCCCAGGGCACCGCTCTGGCTGATGAAGGCTATACTCCCCCTCTTGGCGTCCATAACGAAGGTCGCGTTCATGTTATCCTTGGTGTTCATTACCCCGACGCAGTTCGGGCCGACGATCCTCATGCTGTACTCCCTGGCAATCTCAACGAGTTCGTGCTCCTCTTTCTTTCCTTCTTCGCCGACTTCACCGAAGCCGGCGGTTATAATAATTGTCCCCCTAACGCCCTTCTCACCGCAGTCTATGACTGTCCCCCTGACGAAGCGCTTTGGAACGACAACGACCGCGAGATCAACTTCATCGGGGATGTCCTTCACGTTCTTGTAGGCCTTGACTCCCTGGACTTCTTCGTCCTTGACGTTAACCGGATAGACCCTGCCGTCTTTGTATTTCTTGAGGTTCTTGAAGACCTCGTAACCGAGCTTGAGAGGATCGTTGGATGCTCCGATAACGGCTATGCCCTTCGGCTTGAAGAAGTAGTCAAACGTCATCCATCATTCACCGTTAAAACCTTGATTGAATCGTATATAAGCTTTCCCAAAACGGACAGTGAGGCAGATATGGACGTTAACGGCAGATATAATGCTTTAATGGGCAAAATAGGACATTACATACCGGTTTCCTCATCCAGCTGGATACATGTTACAGATCCCCGGGGCAACCGTCGAAAACTTTATAGCAACCTTCAGTTAGTATAACGCTGGAGGTGGTCTGAGTGGTGCAAGTTCGATTTCTAGGGCACGCTGCGTTTGAGATAGTCGGAAGCAAAAAGATTCTGGTAGACCCATTTCTAACGGGCAACCCACAGGCAACGGCAAGGGCTGAGGACTTCAGAGAGGTTGACCTAATTCTCGTGACCCACGCCCACGGCGACCACATCGGCGACACGGTGGAGATAGCCAAAAGAACCGGGGCAAAGATAGTGGCAATGTTCGATGTGGCCAATTACTTAGTCGAGAACAACAAGGGGATAACCACCGTGGGCATGAACTACGGGCCGACGGAGGTAGACGGAGTTAGAATAATCCAGGTTCCCGCCTGGCATTCAAGCAGCGACGGAAAGTACAGTATAGGGAACGCCTCCGGATACATAGTAAAACTCGATGGAAAGACTATCTACCACGCGGGAGACACCTTCGTCTTCGGTGACATGGCCCTCTTCAACGAGCTTTACGGACCTATCGACGTGGCCCTCCTTCCAATAGGGGGGCACTTCACAATGGGACCCAGGGAAGCAGCGAAGGCCGTCGAGCTACTGAAGCCGAGGAAGGTCATTCCAATGCACTACGGTAGCTGGCCGCCGATCGTCCAGGACCCTGAAGAGTTCAGGAGACTCGTTGGAGATAAGGCAGAGGTTCATGTACTTAAACCCGGTGAGGTCCTGGAGCTTTGAAAAAGCTTTTTAAGCTCCTTCCCCCACCTTTTTTAGGTGGTAAAATGATTAGGTGGGCCCTTGCACTGGTATTCATCCTCGTAATTGCATCGTCATTTGCTATACCCCTCACAGGGGCCCAACCTAGCGGTTCCAAATACGACCTCATCATTGTCAGGAACGATAACCCAATAGATTATATCGTCGCCCTCCCCTATTCAAAGATGCTGGGCATCCCAATCCTTCCCGTCAACCCCAAAGAGCTTGATACAACAATGCAGGCTCAGCTACAGTCTTACGCCCAGTTTGGGTGGAATCATGTCCTCATAATCGGTGACTCAAAGGCCGTGAGCGACACAGTGCAGGATCAGCTCATGAGCCTTGGGTTCATCCCAGAGAGGATTGGGGGTGCCGTAAGAACCCAAACGGCAGCAAGGCTCGCCGAGTACTTCTACCCAAACGGAACTGACACCGTGGTGATTGCCAGTGCAAGCGACTATGGCTCGGCCCTTGCAGCGGCACGCTTCGCCATGAACTACGATTACCCCCTCCTCCTCAACCCGGAGACCAACCTCTCGGTGTACACCGAGGAAGCCCTTCAGAAGCTCAAACCAAGCTTGGTAATACTGGTCGGCGCCGGCCTCCCGGCAAACCTCGAGCAGATCCTTAACTCCCTCGGGTATCATACGTACTGGTACAAGAAGAACGTTGAGATAACGATAAAGCCGCAGGTGGGAGCAAAGGAAACGGACTGGACAAAGATAATCATAGCGGTGATCCTATCGCTGGCCGTGGCGGTTCCGGGATCCCTCTATTATGCTAGGAAGAAGTGGGCTGAGAACAGGGTCCCCATAGAGGTGCTCACTGAGAAGGAGCGTATAGTTGTCAGGGCCATAGTTCAGAAGGGTGGGGAGGTCAAACAGGAGGATCTGCCGGAACTGACCGGCTACTCCAGGCCGACTATAAGCAGGATAATACAGGAGCTTGAGAAGAAACAACTGGTCACCAGGGAAAAAGTTGGAAAAACGTTCACGGTCAAGCTCACAAAGGACATAATAATGCGGGACTGAGGGGTAAAGATACCCCCACTAGCCTTTGTTCACGGAACGCTGGGGAAATAAGTGAGACACAGGTCAGGTCCTGGAAAGGTGTCCGTGTGCCCGGTTGATGTGTCGGGTGTACTCCTTCATGCTCTTGAACATCCTGCCACAGCGCGGACAGCGGTAGTAGGAGGTCCCGTCACGGTCAAGGGAGACAGAGGCCTTCAGTTTCACCGCCACCACCCAAACCAAAAATGAGAGGATGATTTAAAATCTTAGCGGTGGCCATGAACCGTGATCTCCTCGGCTTTTGAACAAACGGAAGGGTGAAAAAAGTCAAAGCCAAACCCGATTTCCCTTGACCTTAAGGTAACCCATAGTCTGAAGTTCCTTCAGAAAGTCCTCAACGGCGTCTTCATCGAAGTACACATTAACCCTCTCGTTTTCGCCTTCCACCACTATCGGCTCCCGTTCCATAAGGGCTTCTATGAGTTCATTTTTCCTCCTGTGCTTTTGGGCCATCTCAAGTATAACGTCAGCCAGAACCGAGCGGGCTATCCCCTCAAAGGTTGCGTTTACCATACTCTCCTCAGTGGCGTACTCCTCCGCTATCCGGAGGGCACCCTTCACGAGCTCCCTATCCACCTCCATCACATCCACATAGTAATGCTTCCCAAGGGTAAACTCCGTTATCATGCCCGCATTAAAGCGTTCCTCTATGGCATCAAGGTACTCCCCAACCTCATCTATAGGGAAACGGAGCTCCAGTTCCAGTGAACCCAAGGAGGGAACCTCCTTAAGAATCAACTTTCCCTCACTCTCCACTACAGCCCCCGACTCTACCAGTGCCATCACAAGGGTCAGCTTCCCGTGCTCCGACTCGTCAAAAAGCTCCTCAACGCGTTTCTCTGTCCCGATTTCCCAGTAGGAAAGGAGATCATCAAAGGCCGCCTTAAGCTCCTCCAGGCTCTCCTCAACCGGCTTAATCCCTCCAGCCCGCTCAAGAAGCCAGGTGTAAGTCCCCCGGAGAAGGAGGTAGTGTGCCACATCAGGACGGACCTCCTCCCTGGTTCTGTTCATTATACCGGCTCTGCTGAGCTCCCGTGAGAGGGAATTCATCTCATCCTTACCCAGCACCTCAAACCTCAAGGTTCTCACCAGGGGACAAACGACGGAGGGGGTTATAACCCTATTCACCGGCCTTAGCCCTCTCCCCACCAGCTCCGTTGGGGGGCAGGAGGGTTAGGAGGAGTGCCCTTAAGGGTCTGTTGGTCAGGGCGGCAAGAGCATCCTCAACCTCATCCCTGAGCCTCTCATTGTAGACCGTGTAAAGGTAAAGGGCGTAGGCCATCATCTTCGGGTCTCCTTCATGCATCATCTTCACTGCGCGGGAGAGAATGGGATCGTTCAAAAGTTTCTCAGCGAGCCCCTTCATGCCCTCGGGATCCCCCGTCTCAACCGCCCTTCTGAGAGGGATGTAAAACCCGGAGATGACGATGTGAGCAGCCCTCTCAAGTTCGCCGAGTTCGTCCATGGGTGTCCCTGGGGTCTTCCCCTTACTCATGAGAAGGTACACGGCCGGCACAACGGCAATAACCAGGGCCATGAGAAGGTACGGGAGCAGGGGGATGTTAAAACTCGCAGGCAAACTCTTTTTTAGATGCATCAGCAGCAGAACTCCGGCTATCAGCCAAAGACCCATTAGAATCAGGTAGTACACCCTGTAGTCCCTTCTGCTCCGCAGGATACGATATTTTGAGGGAGCCCCCACCTCCTCAAGGTACCTAAGCCTCTCCTCAGCTATCTCGATCTGGGCGTTTAGACGCTTTATTCTGCCGTCTATCTCGACGAGCACACCCTCCCTATCCATACCACCCACTAAACATCCTATACTATAACCCCTCATAAACATTCTGTGCCTCCAATCACATGGGAAGCGGCTATCCTTCTTTACCCCTCCCAACCAGGCGGTAGAACGTGACCGCACCCACAAGGGCGTATGCGTACTGCCCTATGAATTTGTAGGTTATCGCAGTTAAGGCAGCCAGTCCGGAGCGACCTATACCAAGCATGAGACCGACCTCGTTTGCACCCACCCCACCCGGCGTCCCAAGGAGCCCACCGAGAACTTCCGAGTATATGATGGCCGTAACAGCACTGTGAAAGGGAAAGTAGGCCCCGAAAGACCTCCCCACCAAGAGCAGGGTTATCGAGTTGGAGATCACAAGGAGGAATGCAACAAAGAAGGCAAGAGCCAGGTTCCGGGTTCTTGACTTCACAGCGCTCCATCCGTAGTAAAAGGACTGAGCACTCCTCTTAACGCCCTCCCATTTAAGACGGTTTATGGGAAACGACAGCACGCGGTAGTAAACACCATCAAAAACAACGCCCCCTAAAAGGAAAAGCACGAAGGGGAGCACACTCATATCGGCGTTTAACCCCATCACCATCACGCCCCCAACCGTCAGTTCCAACGTTGTGGCCAGAACCGTTGCCCCAAGAACCTTGAAGTAGTCCGTACCCAGGAACTTCGCCTTAACTATGTTCCCGACCGCGGCGTTGAGTGAGAACGCCAAGTAGGTGCCCGCCAGGTTTACCTTCAGAACCTCACCGTAGGAGGTCTCGGCAACTCCCCTGACGAGAACATACCAGAGGAGGGTATAAAAAAGGTACGAGACCACACCCATCAGCACGGCGATAAAAAACAGAAGGGGGTTGAGTTTCATGATCCCTGCCTGGACAGTGGCCGCCTCGCTCCGTATCTTGTAGAGAAGGTAGAGGAAGAGTACCGCAGTTACGATTAGTGTGACTACCTGCTTCCTGCGCATTTGGCTCACGTTCACTCGTTCTCAAGCAGCCTCCTCACGTAGTGAGGCATCTGAAAGAGGGTTTCATGCCTCTCGGGGTCGTAGTAGTAGAGGTCGAGCTTTCTGGCCCTTTCTGCATCAACCTTCCTGAAGTCAACGTAGCCTTTTACACCCACAAGGAAACTCCACGGAGAGGCATATCCAATCACCGGGAAGCTGAAGTAGTGGACGTGGTCAAAGACCTTCCCCATAGCCATGTATGCGTCAAGGAGTTCGTTCGTAAACAGGTAGACGCTGCCGGCCTGCGTGACGTACAGGCCGTTATCGTTTAGGCGGTTGTATGCACTTTCAAAGAACTCCTCGGAGAACAGAAGCTTGGCCGGGCCAACCGGATCCGTTGAGTCTACTATTATGACGTCGAATCTATTGCCGGTGTTCCTGAGGTACTCGACACCGTCTCCCACTATTACCTCCGCCCTGGGATCATCAAAAGCTCCCTTGGCAACATCCATATAGAGTTTAGAGACCTCTATAACCGTCTCGTCGATCTCAACCATGACAGCCCTTTTAACGTCCTCGTGTTTTAAAACCTCCCTGAGGGTTCCTCCATCGCCACCACCAATTATCAGGACGTTTCTGGGATGTGGATGTGCCAGCATGACGGGATGAACGAGAACCTCATGGTAACTCCCCTCCCCCACCTCGAGGAGCTGAACCGTCCCATCGAGGACGAGCAGTTTGCCGAAGCCCTCGGTCTCGTAGAGCTCCAGCCTCTGATATTTGGTCTGGGTTTCCAGTATCCTCTCCTTGACCTTGAAACCGACCCCATATCCCCGCGGATACCACTCAATGAAGGCGTTATCCTCCCTGTTGAATCCCATATTTCTTCACCTAAACCCAGAGTCGGGATTGAAGGTTTTAAAGTTGATGCCCTTAAGAGGCTTCCAGAGGGGTTTTTCCCAATCATGTATTGTGGTACTAACGGTTCACACAGACGACAATGAACACTACTGTACTGAAATTTCCACCAGATGGGGGTAAAGATTATAATAGATAAACACGAAATACGTTATTGGGGCTGCCCCGGGGGATGACCGTGATCAGCTCAAACATCAGAAAAGAACTTTTCCGCAGCATAAACAATGCTACAGGAGAGATCAGAGAGGGACTGCGGTATGGGATACCCCATTTAGCTGGCGAGATCAGCATAGAGGGCAAGGAACCCCGGGTGGAAGTCGTGGTTACGGTGTTTGAGAATACCAGACACAGCCTTTTGATAACCGACGGTGGGACTGTTAGATTTCTATTCCCCTCCGAGGATGATAACCCCCACAGACTCTTCATGAAGCTGTGGATGTTCCTAAATGGAAAATCTGAGGGAAATTACATCCGACCGGGGAGAATTATAAAGGAGCCCCTGTACGAGGCACTCCGAAAGAGGAGGTTTGAGGTTATCTGGACGAGTTCCCGGGGGGCTGCAGGTAACGAATACACCGAGGTCATCGCGGTTAGGGATGGCGTAAGGTACAACATGCTCTTTGAAATGCTTGAAGACAACACGTTCAGGGTAATTGACGTGAAGGAAGCCAGTCGAACCGCCCTGAAACAGGCACGGAGTTCAAGGTCTCCAAACGGAAAAGAAAGGCATCAGTAGGGGAACATAACGACGACTGCCAACGTTGCCACGGGTTTGTCCTTTACGGTGGCCTCGGCCGAAGCGATGCGGAACTCCCCGAGCTTCCAGCCGCGGATCGCAAACCCCTCTTCTACCATCTTCCTAACCATCTCCTCGGCCTCCTCCTTGGTGCAGTACCCGCTGTACTCGTATATCAGACCGCCGTTGTTGCCTTCGCTTATGCCCACCCCAAGGGCCGCACTGATAGTCATGCCGGGCTCATCGCTCTCCACGTGTGCATAGACAGTGGGGAGAAGCATGCCTATGGGAACGTCGTGAACCTCTTCCATCCAGTCAATGTGTGCGGGGATGACACTGCTTAGCTTGACCAGATTAACGTTACCTATGCCCAGCTTCAGCAGGGCGTTATCAAAGGCGTTAAGTTTGGTGCCGCCTTCAGCAGCCGCCGCGCCTATAAACGCCTTCTTGGGAGTTGTCCAGCTCATCTCAACTTCCTCCGTCCGGTTCTCTCCAGTCCTCCAGTTAACGGCCCAAACCGGAACCCGCTCACTCGCTAATTAGGTACCGGCTTAAAAACGTTTCGTTATGGCATACACTAGGGGAATGGTGAAGCCGTAATAGATAAGAAAGGCGCACACATCCCCTCACATCTATCAGAGGGATTCACGGGCCCTGTTGTTGTGCACCTCTATGAGCCTCCCTATGGTGGCCGAGACGAATATCCCGAGGATGCTCACCAGTGATGCTAGGGCATACATGTGCTCGCTCAGAACCCCATAGGAGTACCCAATTTCACCAACAAGCAGGCCGAGAACGCCGAAACTTGAAACCCCTGCAGCCCGTGACAGTGAGGTCTTCAACCCCTTCTCCCACA